>NZ_JBEOVA010000034.1:0-74948 GCF_040295225.1 Streptomyces sp. NPDC002896
TATCAGATCTTTCCGATCCGATTTCCTCGGTGCTTTCCAGGTTCTCGCTTTCGCGTTTCCCTTTCCGGCGGTTCCGACTCTATCAGATCCTTTCGGGCCTGATTCCCAGTCGGTGGGGGCATCCCGCAAGCGGGATATTCATGCTGTGTCTTTTCGACCTCGCGGCCTTTCGACATTCACTACGCTAGCCGATTCTCCCGGCTGCTCATAATTGAGCTTCTCGAGTTCAGATTCCGACATGCAAAAGGCACGCGAAATAAGCACCCGCTGATGGGGAGTCCTTGCTGAGTAGTGGGGTTTGACCGCTTCCGGCTGCTGACTGAACGCAGTACCCGGTTCAAGCGGCTCGGGCTACGTTACGCGTCCCCCAGGGGCGAGTCAAGTTCGGCGTCGGCGCGGCGTGTGGGCCCGATACGGGCTGACCGTAGGGTCGTTGGCGATCCAGTAGCGCCAGGGGTGGGCCTCTCCGTCCCCGCCGTCGCCGGCTACCCCGGTGCGGGGACCGTTGCGGACCTGGTCAGGGCTGACGGGCGTACCCGTGAGGATGCTGAGCGGAGCGTCCGGGCCAGCGCATATGTCGCTGCCGTCGAGCGCTCGGCCCACGCCCAGGGCCGTCGCCAGGCGGGCCGGACCCTTGGCCAGTTCCTTGTCGTTGCGGGCCGAGAGTCGTCGTTTGCGGGCGAGGTCGGCGCCCTCCGTGATCTCGCCCGCGCGGAGCAGGACCGCGCTCGCCTTGCCTTCCGGGCCGCACACCAGGTTCATGCAGTGCCACATGCCGTAGGTGAAGTAGACGTACACGTGACCGGGCGGACCGAACATCACGTCGTTGCGGGGAGTACGGCCTCGATACGCATGGGAGCCGGGGTCGTCCATGCCCGCGTACGCCTCGACCTCCGTGAGGCGGAGTTCGATCGGGCCGTCCGGGGTGTTGCGCACGAGGATGCGGCCCAGGAGGTCCGGTGCGACCTGCAGGACGGGGCGGTCGAAGAACTCCCGGCTGAGGGGCGTACGGTCGGGGGCCGTGATCATGGCGTACGAGCGTAGTGCAACCGGTGTGCACGCGCGGGTGGCCATGGGCCCTGCCGCTTGCCAGGGTGATGGCGCGGAACCGGCCGGGGTGCGGTCGCGTTTCTAAAGATCAAGGGATCAGAGGATCAAGGGCCCGAAGATCAAGGAACAGTGATCAGGGAGCGCGTCTGGCTGGCAGGCGCGTCCTGGGGAGGAGAGACATGGGGTTCAAGAGGCTGCTGGCGAGCCTGGGTGCCGGTGGGGCGTCGGTGGAGACCGTCCTGACCGAGGTAAACGTGGTGCCGGGCGGTGTCGTCCAGGGTGAGGTGCGGATCCAGGGCGGGTCCGTCGACCAGGAGATCGAGGGGCTGTCGGTCGGTCTTCAGGCCCGGGTCGAGGTGGAGGGGGGTGACCAGGAGCTCAAGCAGGACATCGAGTTCACCAAGATGCGGCTTGGTGGCGCTTTCTCGCTGCAGGCCAACGCGGTGCACGCGGTGCCGTTCGGGCTTGCGATCCCCTGGGAGACGCCGATCACCAGCTTCGCCGGGCGTCAGCTGCACGGCATGAACATCGGCGTGACGACCGAGCTGCAGATCGCGCGTGCCGTGGACTCCGGTGACCTCGACCCGATCAGCGTGCATCCCCTGCCGGCGCAGCAGGCGATTCTTGACGCCTTCGGGCAGCTCGGCTTCCGGTTCAAGAACGCGGACATGGAGCGCGGTCACATCCGGGGTACGCGGCAGCAGCTGCCGTTCTACCAGGAGATCGAGTTCTTCCCGCCGGAGCAGTACCGCGGGCTGAACCAGGTCGAGTTGAGCTTTGTCGCGGACGACCGTGAGATGGACGTCGTCCTGGAGATGGACAAGAAGCCCGGGCTCTTCAGCGAGGGCAGCGACTCGTACAAGGCGTTCAGGGTCGGTCTGCACGACTTCCAGGGGACCGACTGGGCGGCGTACCTGAACGAGTGGCTGTCCCAGGTCGGCAGCCGTCGCAACTGGTTCTAGGCTCGGGCCGGAGACATCGCCGATCCAGGAGGTACAGACGTGACCGAGCTCAAGAGGCCCCCGCTTCCGCATGACTTCCATCCGCCGGTGCCCTCGTTCACGGTCGTGAGCGACGACGTCGAGCCGGGCGCGGTGCTGAAGGACGCTCAGGTCTACGCGGCCGGGAACACCTCGCCGCATCTGCGGTGGGAGGGTTTCCCGCCGGAGACCAAGAGCTTCGCCGTGACGTGCTTCGACCCGGACGCCCCGACGGGCAGCGGGTTCTGGCACTGGACCGTTTTCGACATCCCGGTCTCCGTGACGGAGTTGCCGGCGGGTGCGGGCAGCGGCAAGTTCGAGGGGCTGCCCGAGGGTGCGGTCCAGGTGCGCAACGACTACGGGACGAAGGACTTCGGGGGCGCCGCGCCGCCGCCCGGGGACCCGGCGCACCGGTATGTGTTCACCGTGTACGCGGTGGACCAGGAGAAGCTAGGTCCGGACTCCGACGCGTCGCCCGCCGTGGTGGGGTTCAATCTGCGCTTCCACACGCTGGCGCGTGCGCAGCTGATCGGTGAGTACGCGTCTCGCGCCGAGGGATAGACGTCCAGAACTCCACCGAGCATCGAACTGTATGTTCATGGAACGTTTGCCCGCCTCTGGTCTTGGAAGTGATCAGAGGCGGGCATTTTTGTTGCCGGGGGTCCCGGGGAGCGGCGGTGGCGTGGTGAGGTCGCAGCCCCTCGGGAGGCACAGATATTGCGTTGTCCATCTCGGCGTGCCCGGCCAGAGTTGATCCCAGCCCGCCAAGGGGGTGGGCCGGTGCGCACGGGAGGTGGGCTGGATGCGGGACACGCTGGTACTGAACGCGAGCTTTGAGCCGCTGTCGACGGTGACGTTGAACCGAGCCGTCGTTCTGGTGCTCCAGGACAAGGCCGTCGTCGAGCAGGCCCACCCCGAACTCCGTATGCGGGCTGCCGCGGTGGACCTTCCCGTGCCACGGGTGATCAGGCTGTGCAGGTATGTGAGGGTGCCCTTTCGAAGACAAGCGCCGTGGTCGAGGCGCGGTGTTCTCGTACGGGACGGGCACAGGTGCGCGTACTGCGGGAGGCGGGCGACGACCGTGGACCACGTGGTGCCGCGGTCGCGGGGTGGCGCGGACTCCTGGCTGAACACGGTGGCCTCGTGCGCGGAGGACAACCACCGCAAGGCGGACCGTACGCCGGAGCAGGCGGGTATGCCGCTGCTGCGGGAGCCGTTCGAGCCGACGCCTGCGGATGCGATGCTGCTGGCGCTCGGGCACGACGACTTGGACGCTCTGCCCGAGTGGATGGCGCAGCCGGCTGCGTGACCGCAGCAGTAAGACGACATGACGGTGCCCCCGCCTCAACTGGAGGCGGGGGCACCGTCATGTCCTAGTCGATGCGCGGCTGCTCGCGGCGGTCGGTGCCGCTGCCGTTGCTTTTGCCGCTCTGGCTGCCCGAACCTCCATTGGCCGGGCCGAAGTTGCCGATGGCGCCCGACAGGCCCTTCAGGGCGTCGCCGATCTCGCTGGGGACGATCCAGAGCTTGTTGGCGTCGCCCTCGGCGATCTTCGGGAGCATCTGGAGGTACTGGTAGGAGAGGAGCTTCTGGTCGGGGTCTCCGGCGTGGATCGCCTCGAAGACCGTACGAACGGCCTGGGCCTCGCCCTCGGCGCGGAGGGCGGCGGCCTTGGCCTCACCCTCGGCGCGCAGGATCGCGGACTGCTTCTCACCCTCGGCGGTGAGGATCTGCGACTGGCGGATGCCTTCGGCGGTGAGGATGGCGGCGCGCTTGTCACGGTCGGCGCGCATCTGCTTCTCCATCGAGTCCTGGATGGAGGTGGGCGGCTCGATCGCCTTGAGTTCGACGCGGTTGACGCGGATGCCCCACTTGCCGGTGGCCTCGTCGAGGACGCCGCGCAGGGCCGCGTTGATCTCCTCACGCGATGTGAGGGTCCGCTCGAGGTCCATGCCACCGATGATGTTGCGGAGGGTGGTGACGGTGAGCTGCTCGATCGCCTGGATGTAGCTCGCCACTTCGTAGGTCGCGGCGCGGGCGTCGGTCACCTGGTAGTAGATGACCGTGTCGATGTTGACGACCAGGTTGTCCTGGGTGATCACCGGCTGGGGCGGGAAGGGTACGACCTGCTCGCGGAGGTCGATGCGGTTGCGGATGGAGTCGATGAACGGGACGACGATGTTCAGTCCCGCGTTCAGCGTTCTCGTGTAGCGGCCGAAGCGCTCGACGATGGCGGCGCTTGCCTGTGGGATGACCTGGATGGTCTTGATCAGGGCGATGAAGACCAGCACCACCAGAATGATCAGGACGATGATGATCGGTTCCATCGTGGCTCCCCGTACCCTTCTTGACTCGTCATTTCCGGTGGATCCCGGGGGTGTTGGGGCACCTCGGGCTCCTGGAGATCTTGCTGGTCGAGTCTGTCAGACAGCCGCCTGCGGCGGGAGGCGTTCGGTCACATGACGTGACATCACCACGAGGTCATGCCCCGGATCACCGCCTCACATGACGACGGCGGTGGCCCCGTCGATGTCCACGACGTCCACTTCCTGGCCCGCCTCGTAGGTCTGCCCGGGGTCCAGGGCGCGTGCCGACCAGACTTCTCCGGCGAGTTTGATACGGCCTCCGGCCCCGTCCACGCGCTCCAGTACGACGGCTTGTCTGCCCTTCAGCGCGTCGACGCCGGTGGCCAGTTGGGGGCGCTGGGCCAAGTGCCTGGCGGCGACCGGGCGTACGACGGCGATCAGGCCGACCGAGACGATGGCGAAAACGAGCACCTGGAGAACGATGCCGCCGTCGAGACTCGCGGTCACGGCGGCGGCGACGGCGCCCACGGCGAGCATGCCGAATTCGGGCATCGCGGTCAGTACGAGCGGAATTCCCAGTGCGGCCGCGCCGATGAGCCACCACACCCACGCATCGATGTCCACATGTTCATGGTAGGACCGCGAGTCCGTCCGCGGACAGGGGCCCTGTCGGGCCGCGCGGCCGGGCGGCCCGGTCAGGGCGGCCGGACGGCCCGGTCGGCAAGTGCGGGTCAGGACAGGGGCAGGCCCTGCGCGGTCCAGCGTTCGCCGTTCCGCTCTACGACCAGGGGGAGGCCGAAGCAGTGGGAGAGGTTGCGGGAGGTGAGTTCCAGCTCCAGCGGGCCCGCTGCGAGGACCTTGCCCTGGCGGATCATGAGGACATGGGTGAAGCCGGGGGCGATCTCCTCGACGTGGTGCGTGACCATGATCATCGAGGGGGCGATCGGGTCCTTGGCCAGGCGGCCGAGGCGGCGTACGAGGTCCTCGCGGCCGCCGAGGTCCAAGCCCGCCGCCGGCTCGTCGAGGAGGAGCAGCTCCGGGTCGGTCATCAGGGCGCGGGCGATCAGGGTGCGCTTGCGCTCGCCCTCGGAGAGGGTGCCGAACTTGCGCTCCAGGTAGTCGCTCATGCCGAGGCGGTCGAGGAAGGCGCGGGCGCGCTGCTCGTCGACGTCCTCGTAGTCCTCGTGCCAGCCGGCGGTCATGCCGTAGGCCGCGGTGAGCACGGTCTGCAGGACGGTCTGGCGCTTGGGGAGCTTCTCGGCCATCGCGATGCCGGCCATGCCGATGCGCGGGCGGAGCTCGAAGACATCGACCTTGCCCAGGGTCTCGCCGAGAATGGTGGCGGTGCCCTGGCTGGGGAAGAGGTAGCTGGACGCGACATTCAGGAGGGTCGTTTTTCCGGCGCCGTTCGGGCCGAGGATCACCCAGCGCTCCCCCTCCTTGACCGACCAGGAGACCTGGTCCACCAGAGCCCGGCCCTCTCGGACCACGGATACGTCCTCCAGCTCCAGTACATCGCTCATGAGCGCACTGTCTCCCATTGCAGTCTCGGCTGTCGCGTGCGCCTGTGGGCGCAGCCCCCAGGGAAAACCTACGCCACCGGTCGGGCGGTCCGGCCGCTAGGCCGGTCCTTAGGCTTGGTGCATGCTCTCGGAACCACGCTCAGGACGGCTGGCCGCATGGGGAAACGCCCTTTTGGCCGGGTTTGCTGCACCGGACGACGCCGCGGACGCCATCGTCGGCGACGATGCGGTCCACCGGGTGGAGGGGCTCCCCGGGGAGTCGTCTCCCGTCGGGCTGACGCTCGCGCTGGGGCGGCTGCGCGCCCTGGGTGCGACGGGCCTGCGGGTCGCGCTGCCCGCGCCCGGGCATCCGCTGGGGCTGAGCGGCCCGCCCGAGTTCAACGCGCGGGCGCTGGAGGCGGAGGAGGCGGTCGTCTGTCAGGGAGCCGCGGTGGGGCTCGTGCCGGAGGTGTACGAGGTGGGGCCTGACGGCGACGTCCATGTGGAGGTCGTCTGGCACTGCCTGCCCGTACGGGAGGCCCCGCCGGCCGATGTGCCGTCGCTCGGTGAGGCCGAACGGGAGCTGGCGGAGGCGCTGCGGGAGGCGACGGCGGTGCTGTCACGACTCGACGTCGCCGCGTCGGGGCCGGTCGCGGAGGCGGCGATCGACGCGTACCGGGCGCGGGCCGAGAGTGGCGGCGAGGTGCTCGCACCGGGCTACCCGCCGAGGGCGGTACGGGTGCTGGAGCTGGCGCAGCGTGTGGGGCTGCTGATCTCGGTGGCGTACGAGAACGGGCACGGCGGGGCCGTGAGCGCGTCAGAGATGGCGGCGCGTGCCGAGGCTCTGCGCCCTGTGGAGCGCACCGCGCGCCGGGCGCAGGTGGCCGCCTACAACGCGTACGTGGAGGAGCGGGAGCGGGGTTAGACGCGGGGAGCCCCGCGAACCCGCTGAGGTTCGCGGGGCCCGAGACCCGAGAGGGGTGCGTCAGCTGTTCGACCCCTGGTTGTCGGAAGTGGAGTTGCCCACGCCGAGCACGTTGATGGTGTTGCCGACGACATTGACGGGGACGTGAACCGGGACCTGAACGAGGTTGCCCGAGACGATGCCAGGCGACCCGCTGACCGAGCCGGTGGCGTTGGCGTCCGCGACCGCGGCGCCTGCGGACGCGCCCGTGGCGATACCGGCGACGGCGACGGCCAGGGCTGCCTTCTTGGCGATATTCATGGGTGGCGTTCCTCCTGCTTAGCGTTCCGACCCCGTATCCACGGGGTCGCATGCACTGGGGAACGGCACCGGTCGGCCCGATGGCACGGGGTGCACGGTCGATGTACCCATAAGGCGCACACATGGGCGCGGATCAGACCAATAAGCAGATCATCTGCTCCCGGGAACGCGGACCGGCCCTCGAGGGAACCCCTCAAGGACCGGTGGTCACCATGGACCTGAGGCGCTTGTCAGCCGTTGAACCCGGAGTTCCCGAAGGCGGGATTCAGGGCACCGACGACGTTCACGGTGTTGCCGACGACGTTCACCGGCACGTGCACCGGCGCCTGGATCAGGTTGCCCGAACCGATACCCGGCGAGTGGCTGGCGCTGCCGCCCGCGTGCGCACCCTCGGTGGCGGAGGCGAGACCGGCACTGGCGGCAACAAGGCCCCCCGCCACCATCGTGACGGCCATGGCCTTCTTCAGGTTCTTCACTTTCTTGGACCCTCCTAGCGATCACTGCGGCCAAGTGCCGCAGCACGCCTGGAGAACGGCCGGGGGATCACGCGGGATACGCCATCAGAGGGACATCTACACGACAGTATGAATCTCATGCCGGAATGGAACCGTCCGCGTCACCGGCTCACCGCATGCCTCACGGGCTCACTGCTCGCGCCGCCGGGGAGGTCAGCAAGGGCGGACGGCCGCGGAGATCAGCCGGTGACCCCGTGCCGTACAGCCCACAGCGCGGCCTGCGTGCGGTCCGCGAGGTCGAGTTTCATCAGGATGTTCGACACGTGCGTCTTGACCGTCTTCTCGGAGAGGACGAGGGCGCGGGCGATCTCCCGGTTGGAGCGCCCGTCCGCGATCAGGCCCAGCACCTCGCGTTCCCGCTCGGTGAGCGAGCCGCCCCGCCCCGGTCCGCTGCCCGTCTCCTCCTGGGACAGCAGGGCACCGGCGACCTCCGGCTGCAGCAGCACATGGCCGGCGTGGACCGAGCGGATGGCTCCGGCGAGCGCGTCCGGGTCGATGTCCTTGTAGACGTATCCGGCGGCGCCCGCGCGGAGGGCGGGGACGACCGTGCGCTGCTCGGTGAAGCTGGTGACGACGAGCACGCGCGCGGGGTTGTCGAGTTCGCGGAGTTTGCGCAGGGCGTCTATGCCGTCCATGCCGGGCATCTTGACGTCCATCAGGACGACGTCCGGCTTGAGTTCCTCGGCTCGGGCGATCCCTTCGGCGCCGTCGGCCGCCTCCCCCACGACCTCGATGTCGTCCTGCACCTCGAGGAAGGTGCGCAGGCCGCGACGGACCACCTGATGGTCGTCGACGAGCAGCACCCTGATCGGTTCAGCCACCGGGGACCTCCATCTCGATCGTGGTGCCCTTGCCGGGCGCCGATTCCACCGTCAGTGTGCCGCCGACGCCGCTTGCCCGGTCGCGCATCGATACGAGGCCCAGATGGCGCCCGGCCCGTCGTACGGCCTTCGGCTCGAAGCCGCTGCCGTCGTCGGCGACCCGGAGCAGCGCGCCGCAGCCGCGCTTGGCGAGGAGGACGTCCACGCGCTGGGCACCGGAGTGGCGCAGCGCGTTGTGGAGGGCTTCCTGGGCGACCCGCAGCATGGCCTCCTCCTGCGCGGCGGGCAGGGCGCGCACTCGGCCGGACTCGAAGGTGACCCGCGCGGAGTGGGCGCGGTCGAGGACCTGGATCTGCGTGCGCAGGGTGGCGACCAGGCCGTCCTCGTCGAGGGCGGCGGGGCGCAGCTCGATGACGGCGGCGCGCAGTTCGTCCGCGGCCTCCGCCGCGAGCGCCGCCACGTGCTGCAGCTCGCCCTTGGCGCGCGACGGATCGCGGTCGACCAGAGCGGTCGCGGCCTGTGCGGTCAGGCGCAGTGAGAAGAGCTTCTGGCTGACGGCGTCGTGCAGCTCGTGGGCGAGGCGGGAGCGCTCCTCGGCGATGGTGAGCTCGCGGCTGCGCTCGTACAGCCGGGCGTTGGTGAGCGCGATGGCGGCGTGCTGGGCGAGGATCGACAGCAGCTCCTCGTCTTCCTCGGTGAAGCCGCAGCCACCTTCGGGCTTGGGGCACCTCTTGTTGGCGAGGAAGAGGGCGCCGATGGTCTCGTCGCCGTCGCGGATGGGCAGGCCGAGGAAGTCCGACATGTCCGGGTGGGCGGCCGGCCAGCCCTCGAAGCGGGGGTCTTTGCGTACGTCGGCGAGGCGCTGGGGCTTCGCCTCGTGCAGCATCGCGGCGAGGATGCCGTGCTGGCGCGGGAGCGGGCCGATGGCCCTCCACTGCGCGTCGCTGACGCCGTCGACCACGAACTGCGCGAAGCCGCCGTGGTCGTCCGGGACGCCGAGCGCCGCGTACTCCGCGTCGAGCAGCTCGCGGGCCGAGGCGACGATCGTCTTGAGGACGTCGCGCACCTCGAGGTGCCTGCTCATGGCCAGCAGCGCGGAGCTCACCGCGTACAGACCGGACCGGGGGCCGTGACTCATGGCTTCACCGTACCGGCGAGGTGTGACACGGAGTATCGGACCTGTGTCGGCAGCCGGCTAGGCCCTCGGGCTTAGGGCGAAGGGCCCTGGCGTTCCCCGGCCCGCGGACGAGGTGCCGCGCACGGCTCCGTTCCTACGTTGAGGACGGCCGGAAGAGCCGGCCGAGGCAGTCGCCGGGAGGGCGGTGCCTGGTGCGACGAGGGGACGGATGTCATGCCGGTGGCGATCGTTACGGGTGCTTCGAGGGGCTTCGGGCGTGCGCTGGGTGCTGCCCTGGCCGAGCGCGGCTGGGACCTCGTACTGAGTGCGCGGTCCGCCGGACCGCTGGAGACGGCGGCGCAGGAGGTGCGCAGGCACGGGACCGAGGTGGTGGCCCTGACGGGGGATGTCACCGACGGCGCGCACCGTGCCGAGCTGGTAGCCGCCGCACGCGGGCTCGGTGGCCTCGATCTGCTCGTGAACAATGCGGGGATCCTGGGTGCGGAGCCGCTGGTACGGCTCGACAGCCATCCGCTGGACGGTTTCCGGGCCGCGCTGGAGACCAATGTGGTGGCGCCTCTGGGGCTGCTGCAGGAAGCACTGCCGCTGCTGCGTACGGCGCCCGCCGGTGCCGTGATCAATCTCAGTTCCGACGCGGCGGTGGAGGCGTACCGCACCTGGGGTGCTTACGGAGCGACGAAGGCGGCCCTGGACCAGCTGTCGGCCGTGCTGGCGGTGGAGGAGCCGGATCTGCGGGTCTGGTGGGTCGATCCGGGCGGGATGCGTACGGACATGCTGGCCGCCGCGGAACCGGACGAGGATCTGTCGGGGACGCCCACGCCCGAGGAGATCGCTCCTGCCTTTCTGCGGCTGCTGGACGAGCGCCCGGCGAGTGGCCGGTACACCGCTCCCTCCCTCGTCGAGACACCCTCGGTGCGATGACAGCCGTGTCTGCACGTTCGGCGGCCGCCGCGATACAGGTGCCCGAGGAGCTGTCGGCGAGGGTGCCGGCCGAGCAGCGCAGGCCCGGGCTCGACCGGGACGCGGTGCGGCTGCTGGTGTCGCGTGGCACAGAGGTGTCGCACCACGACTTCGTGGATCTGCCCCGGCTGCTGCGCGCCGGCGACCTGCTGGTCGTCAACACGTCTCCGACGCTGGCCGCCGCGGTGAACGGCCGGATCGGGCACGCGCGCGTGGTGGTTCATTTCTCGACGCGGGGCGATGACGGCCGGTGGGCCGTGGAACTGCGCGATCCGGACGGCAGGGGCACCACGCGCGCGTGTGCGGGCGGGCCCGCCGGAACGGTGGTGGAGCTGTCCGGGGGCGCGCGCCTCGTATATGAGGAGCCGCTGAGCCCTGGAAGCGGGCGGCTGTGGTGGGCCCGCGTGTCGGGGAAGGCGGTGCCCGCTCTGCTGCGGCGGCACGGCCGGCCCATTCGCTACTCCTATACGGAGCGGGACCAGCCGCTGTCCGCGTATCAGACGGTGTTCGCGCTGCCGTCGGCCGACGGGGCCGGGAGCGCGGAGATGCCGAGCGCCGCCCGGCCCTTCACTGCACGTCTGGTCGTGGAGCTCGTGAGCCGGGGAGTGCAATTCGCACCTGTCACTTTGCACACGGGAGTTGCATCCGCCGAGGTGCACGAACCGCCGTATCCGGAGCGGTTCACCGTGTCGGAAACCTCGGCCCGGCTCATCAATACGGTGCGGCAGGCGGACGGACGGGTCATCGCGGTCGGCACCACGGCCGTGCGCGCGGTGGAGTCCGCGACCGGCCCGGACGGGGTCGTCCGGGCGGCGTCGGGTTGGACGGATCTGGTGGTCACGCCGGAGCGCGGCGTGCGCGTGGTCGACGGTCTGCTGACCGGGCTGCACGAGCCGGAGGCCTCTCACCTGCTGATGCTCGAGGCGATCGCCGGGCGGCGGGCGATCAGCCGTGGTTACGGGGAAGCCCTGCACCACCGCTATCTGTGGCACGAGTTCGGCGACACCCATCTCCTGCTGCCCGAAATGTCCCATCACGGAGAGCACCTCGGCGGCAGCGGTGGGTGAGAAACCTTGGGGTGCCATGTGAGCCCGCGCATAGGGCGCACATCACGTACGAAGGGACCTAGTAGGGGACGAAATCGCCCATCCCTGGCGTAAGAGGGCTTTTAGCTGGCGTAAGACGGGTTTTAGCGCGATCCACCCGTTTCGTGATCCACTACCGCGGATCGTACGTCACACCTTTGCCCCGGGATTTTGCGGCCGCTAAGAATGGCTGCCGTCGCTCGGCGCCGCGGGAGGTTACCCGCGGCGCTTGGTCCGGAAACACGTCCCTACCGGCCGAGAGCGACTCCAGCTACTCGAAGAGGTCCAACCATCATGTCGATTTTTCATGCCAAGTCCGGTGATCGCCGTCTGAAGAAGACCCAGAAGCTCTCCCTCGCCGGTGTTGCCACGCTCGGTGCCGCGGCTGTCGCGTTCACCGTCGTACCTGCCCAGGCCGAGGTCCAGGAGACGCAGGCCGTCGCCGCGGCAGCCCCGGCCGGTCTGGTCTCCACCGGCGCCACCAAGGACATCAAGGCGAGCGTCACCGACCAGCTGGCGAACGCCAACCTGAAGGCCCAGGACGCCGCCGCCCGCCTGAAGGCGCAGCAGGAGGCCGCCGCCAAGCAGAAGGCCGAGGCCGAGGCCAAGGCGGAGGCCCAGCAGGAGCGCAAGGTCGCCCCGGCCGTGAGCCGCTCGACCGAGCGCACCGCGGTGGCCACCCCGGTCGTGGCGAAGAGCTACACCAACAACCTCGACGGCTGGATCCGCGAGTCCCTCGACATCATGAAGAAGAACAAGATCCCGGGCACCTACAACGGGCTGTACCGCAACATCATGCGTGAGTCGTCGGGCAACCCGATGGCCATCAACAACTGGGACATCAACGCCAAGAACGGTGTCCCGTCGAAGGGCCTGCTCCAGGTCATCCAGCCGACGTTCAACGCGTACCACGTCCCGGGTACCTCCTGGAACATCTACGACCCGGTCGCCAACATCACCGCCGCGGCCAACTACGCGGCCCACCGCTACGGGTCGATGGATAACGTCTTCGGCGCGTACTGAGTCTCTTCGGGACCTCTGGGCCTCAGGAAAACGCCGAAGTAACGCCGAAGGGCGGCACCCCCCGCGGGGTGCCGCCCTTCGCGTTGCGCGGCGTGCGGGACCGGGCGTCGTGCGGCCCGTGGTCCCGGCCTGCCCTTACTTGCGCATGACCTCCGGCTCGTGACGGCGCAGGAAACGGGCCACGAGGAAGCCGCAGAGCGCGCCGATGGCGAGCAGCGCACCCATGTCGATGAACCACTGGGACGCCTCGTGGTCCCACAGCGGGTCCGTGTTCCCCGGGTCGTCGGTGTTGGGGCTGACGAGGTTGAAGTCGAGCGTGGTGCCCGCGGCCGCGACCGCCCAGCGGGACGGCATCAGATACGAGAACTCGTTCACACCGGGGCTGCCGTTCAGGATGAAGAGGCAGCCGGTGAAGACGACCTGGATGATCGCGAACATGACCAGCAGCGGCATGGTCTTCTCCGCGGTCTTCACCAGCGCGGAGATGATCAGGCCGAACATCATCGAGGTGAAGCCGAGCGCCATGATCGGCAGAGACATCTCGAGGAGCGTCAGGTTGCCGAGGACCAGGCCCTCGTCGGGGATCTCGCGCGGGGTGAACCCGATGCCGCCGACGATCGCGCCCTGGATGACGGTGATCATGCCGAGGACGATGACCTTCGACATCAGGTACGCCGAGCGGGACAGGCCGGTGGCGCGCTCCCGCTCGTAGATCACGCGTTCCTTGATCAGCTCACGGACCGAGTTGGCGGCGCCGGCGAAGCAGGCGCCCACGGCGAGGATCAGCAGGACGGTGGTGGCCGTGCCGTTGGGGATGATGGTGCCGTTGGGGCGGGGCGGGTTGGCCAGCAGCCCCTGGTCGGGCTCGATGAGCAGGCTGACCGTGCCGAGCACCGCCGGCAGGACCAGCATCAGCGCCAGAAAGCCCTTGTCGGACGCGATCACCGAGACATAGCGGCGGATCAGGGTCCACAGCTGGGAGCCCCAGCCCTGCGGCTTGGGCGGGCGGACCGCTTGGGGCGGCGGCATCTGCATCGACTGCGGGGCGACGGCGTCGATGTCCGCGGCGTACATCTGGTAGTGCTGCGAGCCCTTCCAGCGGCCCGCCCAGTCGTAGTCGCGGTAGTTCTCGAAGGCGGAGAAGACGTCGGCCCAGGTCTCGTAGCCGAAGAAGTTCAGCGCCTCCTCGGGCGGGCCGAAGTACGCCACGGAGCCGCCCGGGGCCATGACCAGGAGCTTGTCGCAGATCGCCAGCTCGGCCACGGAGTGCGTGACGACCAGGACCGTACGGCCGTCGTCGGCGAGGCCGCGCAGGAGCTGCATGACGTCGCGGTCCATGCCCGGGTCGAGGCCGGAGGTCGGCTCGTCCAGGAAGATCAGGGACGGCTTGGTCAGCAGCTCCAGGGCGACCGAGACGCGCTTGCGCTGGCCGCCGGAGAGGGAGGTGACCTTCTTCTCCTTGTGGATGTCCAGCTTGAGCTCGCGGAGGACCTCGTCTATGCGGGCCTCGCGCTCGGCCGACGTGGTGTCCGCGGGGAAGCGTAGCTTGGCTGCGTACTTGAGGGCCTTCTTGACGGTCAGCTCCTTGTGCAGGATGTCGTCCTGCGGGACCAGACCGATGCGCTGGCGCAGCTCGGCGAACTGCTTGTACAGGTTCCGGTTGTCGTAGAGGACGTCGCCCTGGTCGGCGGGGCGGTAACCGGTGAGCGCCTTCAGCAGCGTCGACTTGCCGGAGCCGGACGGGCCGATCACCGCGATGAGCGACTTCTCCGGAACGCCGAAGGAGACGTCCTTGAGGATCTGCTTGCCGCCGTCGACCGTGACGGTCAGATGGCGCGCGGAGAAGGAGATCTCGCCGGTGTCGACGAACTCCTCGAGGCGGTCGCCGACGAGGCGGAACGTCGAGTGGCCGACACCCACGATGTCGTTCGGGCCGAGGAGCGCGGAGCCGCCCTTGGCGATCGGCTGGCCGTTGACGTACGTGCCGTTGTGGGAGCCGAGGTCACGGATCTCGAAACGGCCGTCGGGCGTCGCGTGGAACTCGGCGTGGTGACGCGAGACCTGGAGGTCGGAGACGACCAGCTCGTTCTCGAGGGCACGGCCGATGCGCATCACGCGGCCGAGAGCCACCTGGTGGAACGTCGTGGGGCTGCGGTCGCCGTAGACCGGCGGGGCTCCCGCGACATCACCGCCCGGTCCCTGCTGGTGCGGGATCCCCGGGGCTCCCTGCTGGGGCTGCTGCCATGCCTGCTGAGGGGCCTGCTGCTGCGGCGGGGCCTGCTGGGCCCAGCCGGGACCGGCGGCCGGCGACTGCTGCGCGGGCTGCTGGGCCTGCTGCGGCGTCGCCATGGCGGCGGCACCCTGGACGTTCAGCCGCGGGCCGTCCGTCGCGTTGCCGAGGTGCACGGCCGAGCCCGGGCCTATCTCCATGTGGTGGATGCGCTGGCCCTGCACATAGGTGCCGTTCGTGCTGCCGTGGTCCTCGATGACCCAACTGCGGCCGCCCCAGCTGATCGTGGCGTGACGCCAGGAGACCCGGGCGTCGTCGAGCACGATGTCTCCCTGCGGATCACGTCCGAGGGTGTATGGCCTGGACGAATCGAGCGTCCAGGTTCGTCCGTTCAATTCCAGTACGAGTTCAGGCACTCCATGCCCCACTGAGTTGTCCCCCGGTTTGCCCCGTCGATGGGGAGTCTAGGGATGTCGAACATCGTGAGGAACTATTCCAGGCTGAGCCCTCCGCCCGAAACCCGGGCCTTGTGAAGAGTGCGTACGACCCTCCCTGGTCGCCCGGTTGACGAGGCAGATACCGGCCCGGAAAGTGGTAAGCGCCCATGAGTGCGCACGGATCATGATCATCCTGAGCGAACAGGGCATCGCGGTACGGATCGGCGGTACGGATCGGGGGGTCCTGATGGAGACCGGCGGGCGCAAGAGCGATGTCAACAGCCTTACCGAAGGCGTGCGTTGGGCGGACGTGCTCCTCTCGGCGACAGCCGCCGTGAGCTGGGCGCTGATCGGCATGGCGGTCACGGCCGCACTCGGGCTGCATCTGCTGGGCGCCGATGCGGCGGGTTCGCTGGGGCCGATGACGGCTGCCGTGGTGGCACTCGGCGTAGGCGGTTCGGTCATGCCGTCCGGGGACGTGTCGGCGTTCGGACTCGAGGGCGCGCAGGCGGAGACGGCCGTCGATATCGCGCCACTCGGCGTGGGGCTGGTGGGTGCGCTGCTGCTGGCGCATTTCTTTCTACGGTCCTTGCGAGGAGCGGGTGTTGTGATCTCGCCCGCCGAACTCCTCGCGCGCGTGGGGACGGTGGTCTTGCTGTTCGTGGCGATGCTCGGCGGGCTCGCCTGGGCGGGTCATGACGTCATCACGATCGACGGCGGCTCGCTGGGCCTGGACGGTCTGTCGGGCGGTGATCTGGCGGGCGACCTCGGTGGCATAGGAGACGGTCTGGGGCTCGGTGACATCGGGGACATCAGCGGCCTCCTGCCGGACCGGCTCGGCGATCTCGCCAACGCGAAGGCATCGGTCGGCTTCACCGTGGACACGGGGCCCACGCTGCTCGGCGGCGCGGCCTGGGTGGCCGGCGTGCTGCTGATCGCGCTGCTCGCCTCGCGCCGGACGCCGCTGCCGCGCGGCTGGGACGCAGTGCACCGGGTGGTGCGGCCGGCCGCGTCGGCCCTGGTCGACGTGTTGCTGGTGGCCGTCGCCGCCGGGCTCGCCGCGGCGGTGTTCGCGATGATCGGCGACGACCATCCGAGGCGGATCGCGGGCGCCGCGCTGCTGGGGGCGCCCAACGGCGTCTGGCTTGCCAGCCCGCTGGGGCTGTTCGTGCCGTGGGACGGCCGGGCGACGGGTGAGCTGGCGAAGCTTCTGCCGGATCCACTCGACGAGCTGTTACGCGTCTCGGCCGACGAGCCGGTCACGCTGGGGCGCCTTGCGGAACTGCACGGCACGGTGTGGCTGCTGGGGATCGGCGCTGCGGCGATGATGTTGTTCGCGGGGGTGCTCGCCGCTGTGCGTACCCCGTTGGGGTGGGGTGTGGGGGGTGCTGCGGGGGCCCCGGGCCGTGGCGTTGTGAGGGCTGCCGGGGCGGTCGGCGGCGGAGGCGGTGCCGGCAGCAGCTGGGGCGGTGCGGGAACGTATCCGGTGAGCGGCCGCGGCGGACCAGGCGCCCTGGGGTTCGCCGGGCGATGCGCCCTGCGGCTCGGCGTCGTGACGGCGCTGGCGCTGCCCCTCCTCGTGTGGCTCACGGAGGTGTCCGTGGGCGCCTCGCTCTCCGTGCTCGGCTTCGACGCCTTCGGTGCCGGCATCGAACTGCACGGGAGGGCGGGTATGGCGCTGCTCCTGGGCGCGGTGTGGGGGGCGGGCGCGGGCGCGGCGGGGGCGCTGCTCGCGTACGCCACGCGCGCGGCAGGCACTCGCGCGGCACCCCTCGCCCTGGAGGGCCGCGGTGGCGACTCGGTCCGGGCGCCGGACCATACGTATCCGCTGCCCGCGTACGAGCAGGGTCCCTACCACCCCAGCAGTCCCTACCGCCCCTCGCACAACGAGACCAACCCGTACCTCCGGCCGCCCGACGAGCCTCCCCGGCCGCCCCACGATGTGTACGGCGCGCCCACGGTGATGGGCCCGATCACGCCGCCCCCTCCCCGTCCGAAGCCGCGCCCCCCGGGCGCGGGCTGGCCGTCGTCTCCGCCGCTACCCGATGAGGGCCCGCCGCCACCCGGGGCGCCCGGGGAGCGCCGGCGCTGATTGCCGCGCGTTCACCCGGCAGGCACCCAGGTGGGTTCACCTGGCAGGCACCCAGGTGTCAGCCCGTGTTCCCGCCCCCTGTCCGGTACGCGGACCGCAGGCGCGAAAGGCACGGGGTGCCGGATACGGTGGTGGCACCATGAGCGCTTCGCAGACCTCTGACATCCCCACTCTTCTGGTGAAGATCTTCGGCAAGGACCGGCCAGGGATCACGGCCGGCCTGTTCGACACTCTCGCCGCCTACTCGGTCGACGTCGTCGACATCGAGCAGGTCGTCACCCGTGGCCGCATCGTCCTGTGCGCGCTCGTGACCAAGCCGTCGGCCGGCCTCGAAGGTTCCCTGCGGGCCACCGTCCACAGCTGGGCGGAGTCCATGAAGCTGCAGGCCGAGATCATCTCCGGGCTCGGTGACAACCGTCCGCGCGGGCTCGGGCGCTCGCACGTGACCGTCCTCGGGCATCCGCTCACCGCCGAGTCGACGGCCGCGATCGCCGCGCGGATCACCGCGACGGGCGGCAACATCGACCGTATCTTCCGGCTCGCGAAGTACCCCGTGACGGCCGTCGAATTGATGGTCTCCGGCGTGGAGACCGAGCCACTGCGCACCGCGCTCGTGACCGAGGCCGCCGCGCTCGGAGTCGACGTCGCGGTGGTGGCGGCGGGGCTGCACCGACGGGCTCAGCGGCTCGTCGTCATGGACGTCGACTCGACCCTCATCCAGGACGAGGTGATCGAGCTGTTCGCCGCCCACGCGGGCTGCGAGGACAAGGTCGCCGAGGTCACGGCGGCCGCGATGCGCGGTGAGCTCGACTTCGAGCAGTCGCTGCACGCGCGCGTGGCGCTTCTCGAGGGGCTCGACGCGTCGGTCGTCGACAAGGTGCGCAGCGAGGTGCGGCTCACGCCCGGCGCCCGCACCCTGATCCGTACGCTCAAGCGGCTCGGCTACCAAGTCGGTGTGGTGTCCGGCGGGTTCACCCAGGTCACGGACGATCTGAAGGAACGTCTCGGCCTCGACTTCGCCCAGGCCAACACGCTGGAGATAGTCGACGGGAAGCTCACGGGCCGGGTCACCGGCGAGATAGTGGACCGGGCGGGCAAGGCGCGGCTGCTGCGCCGGTTCGCGGCGGAGGCCGGGGTGCCGCTCGTCCAGACCGTGGCGATCGGCGACGGCGCCAACGACCTGGACATGCTGAACGCCGCCGGGCTCGGCGTCGCCTTCAATGCCAAGCCGGTCGTACGCAAGGCCGCCCACACCGCGGTGAACGTGCCTTTCCTCGACACGGTGCTGTACCTGCTGGGCATCACGCGCGAAGAGGTCGAGGCCGCGGACATGCACGACGACTGACGCGAGGGACGCGAGGGCTACGAACGGGGCCGGCACCGCTGTGGTGCCGGCCCCGTTCGCCGTCTGTGTCGCCGTCGGAGGGATGGGGCTGGGAAGGGCTACGCCCCGCCCGGCGCCCAGTAGTCGATGAGCGTGCCCACGCCGGGTTCGACCGACTTCCACGGGCCGGGGATCGAGAGCACCGCGAAGGCCGAGGTCGGGAAGCCGCGGCGGCTCATGCGCTGGTGGGCGTCGCCCTCCGCCTGGCCGGCGAGGATCTCGGTGAGCCCCTGCACACCGGGGTTGTGACCGATCAGGATGACGGTCTGCACGTCCTCGGGGATTTCGTTGAGCACGGCGATGAGCTCGCCCGGCGAGGCCTCGTAGACCCGCTCCTCGTAGACCGTCTTGGGCCGGTGCGGGAGCTCGTGCACGGCGAGCTTCCAGGTCTCGCGGGTCCTGGCCGCGGTCGAGCAGAGGGCGAGGTCGAAGGAGATGCCGGTGTCGGCCAGCTTGCGGCCGGCTACGGGGGCGTCCTTGCGGCCCCGCTCGGCGAGCGGCCGCTCATGGTCGGACACCTGTGGCCAGTCGGCCTTCGCATGTCGGAAAAGGACAATCCTGCGGGGTTCTGCGACGCTCATGCGTCCCAGCTTCGCATGAAACACGCCATGGAGCGCAGGGAGTTGACGCGGTCTCCCCGACGTGGTTGACGCCCTGCGCGCAGGTGGCCCAAGGGCTGGTGCGGCGCGCATGCTGTGGGGGGTGGTGCGGCACGCATGGCGTGGGGGCGGAGGCCCGGGGGCCGGTGCGGTGCGGACGCCTCAGGGGACCTGCCTGAGCACCGCCTGCTGCATGCGCTCGAAGACGTGGGTGATCGAGGGGTCGCCGCTCGCCGCCTGGGCATCAGCCGGGTTGAGCACCAGCATCAGCAGGGCTGCGAAGGCGATCGCGGGAAGGAGGAGGGCCCACCAGGGCAACCGGGGCGCGGCGCCGCCCGTGCGTACCGGGTGGGGCCGGGTGTGCGCAGGGACCGCCATGCCGCCTCCGTGGTCCTCGAGAAGTCCTTGCCGCGTCGTCGCGTTCACATCTCGAACCTACGGAGTACGCCGCCTTCAGCCCATCCGGTGATCCACCCACTTGACCCTGACACTGACCCCCTAAGGGGTGGTGGGGACAACCCCACCGCGCATCGGCGCACGGGTTCCGCCTCTGACGGCGGGCGGGGTCCCGCCACGGGCCGGTCAAGGGGGCACGGAGAGGCGACGGATCAGGGGGTCGTGGGAAGGCGACGGATCAAGCGGTCACGGAGAGGCGATCGACGCGATGATGCCGATGATCACGGTGATGGCCAGCATCGCGCCGAACACGAGGAGCAGCTTCTTCTGACCGTTCTGGGGATTCGGGTCGAGCACAGGCATGCGGCAAGTGTCGCACCCGCGATACGGAGGGCCGCCGCCGGGGTGAGCGGGGCCCGCTCTCTGGCTCAATCGGCCCCGCGCACCTCGCACTCGTCCTCGACCGTCCGGTCGCGGCCCGCCAGGACGCCCATGACGATCTGCGGGACCATCAGTACTGCCATGAGCGCGAGGGGCAGGCCCCAGCCGCCGCTGTGCTGGTACAGGACGCCCACGAGCAGCGGGCCCGGAATGGAGATCAGGTAGCCCGTGCTCTGGGCGAAGGCGGAGAGCCTGACGACGCCCGCTGCGGTTCGGGACCGCATGCCGACCAAGGTGAGGGCCAGCGGGAAGGCGCAGTTCGAGATGCCCAGCAGGAGCGCCCAGGCCCAGGCGCCACCCGCGGGCGCGAGGTAGAGGCCGGCGTATCCGGCGAGGCCGCAGAGTCCGATGGCGACCACGATGGGCCCCTGATGGGACAGGCGCGTGGCCACCCGCGGGATGACGATGGAGAGCGGTACGCCGATCGCCATGGTGACGGCCAGCAGCAGCCCCGCGGTGCCCGCCGGTACCCCGGCGTCGCGGAAGATCTGCGCCATCCAGCCCATCGTGATGTACGCGGCGGTGGCCTGGAGCCCGAAGAAGACGGCGAGCGCCCAGGCGGTACGGCTCCGGGCGATCCGGGGCCCGTCGGGTGCACGCCCGGGCCCGTTCTCGGCCCGGACCCCGCTCCGCGTGCCGACGCCGGACGCGTCACCGGTGCCGGATGAGGCGACGCTCCTGTCCGGTGCGGCACCTCCTCCGGGTGCGGCACCAGACGGGCCGCCGGCTCCAGACGCGGCACCCACTCCCGGTGTGACACCCGCCCCGGATGCGCCACCCGAGCCGGAGGGACCACCGGCTCCGGACGCGCCACCCGCGCGCAACGGGCCACCGGCTCGGGCCAGGTCACCGGCCCCCGACGCGCCACGTGCGCGGGAGGGGCCTTCGGCGCCCGACCGATCACCGGCCCCGGACGGATCACCCGCTCCGGACGGATCACCACCTGCTCCGGCCCGCCCCGTCCCCCGCGCGCCTACGAGCGGCAGCCACGGCAGTACGGCGGCCGCGGCAAGAACCGCCCAGACCGCGAGCCCCGACTGCCAGTGGCCGCCCAGCGCGTCGGCCATCGGCACGGTGGCGGCGGCCGCGAGGGAGGTGCCGAGGGCGAGCGCCATCGAGTAGAGGCCGGTCATCGAGCCGACTCGGTCCGGGAACCAGCGCTTGACGATCACGGGCATCAGGACATTGCTGACGGCGATGCCCATCAGGGCGAGGGCGCTCGCCGCGAGGAAACCGGCCGTGCCGCCTGCGTACGGGCGGACGGCGAGGCCCGCCGCGATCGCCGCCATGCCGGCGCAGACCACCGCGCCGGGACCGAAGCGGCGGGCGAGCCGCGGGGCCATGACGCCGAACACGGCGAAGCAGAGCGGCGGCGCGGAGGTGAGCAGGCCGGCGACGGTGCCGCTCATGCCGAGGCCGTCGCGTACCTCTTCGAGGAGGGCGCCGAAGCTCGTTATGGCCGGGCGGAGGTTGAGGGCCGACAGCACGAGGCCGACGACCACGAGGCGCGTCGTCCACGCGCGCGTGGACGCTCGTCCGGGCGCAGCACCCGTGACCACGGACGCACCAGCCGTGCCCACGGACGCAGCCGCGTCCATGGAGGTGGCCACGGATGTACCACCAGCTGTGTCCGTACCTGCCGATGCCGGTGGGGCCGACGCCATCGTCGGGGATTCCTCGCTAGCCATGCCAGTCATCATAGAATCATGGGATGATTGACTGTCCATCCCCCTGGAGCCGTCTCGCTCTGCGTCACAGGGCGGTGCGCCACAATCAGGCCAGTCCCACGGCCACCTGGCCGACTCCGCCCGAAGGACCGTCATGCCGTTGAGTCACGCGCGCCGATCGGCGCTGTCGGAGCAGGTCATCGCCGCGCTGCGGAACCAGATCAGCTCGGGTGAGTGGCCGGTCGGTTCCCGTATCCCGACCGAGCCGGAGCTCGTCGAGCAGCTGGGAGTGGCCCGCAACACCGTCCGCGAGGCCGTGCGCGCTCTCGCGCACAACGGGCTGCTCGACATCCGTCAGGGGTCCGGCACCTACGTGGTGGCGACCAGCGAGCTGGCGGGCGTGATGCACCGCCGGTTCGCGGACGCCGACCCGCGGCACATCGCCGAGCTCCGCTCCACGCTGGAGTCCAGCGCGGCCCGGCTGGCCGCCGGGCGGCGCACCGAGCGGGACCTCAAGCAGCTCGACGCGCTGCTGCTGCGCCGCGAGGAGGCGTGGGAGTCCGGCGACGCGGAGGCCTTCGTGACGGCCGACGCGACGTTCCACATGGCCGTGGTGGCCGCTTCCCACAACGACGTGATGACGGCGATGTACGCGGATCTCGGCGAGGTGCTGCGCGAGTGGCTGCGCGAGGACGTCGGCGAGAAGCTGACACCCGAGAACCACATGGACCACACGCGGCTGGTGGACGCGATCCGCGCGGGGGACGCCGAGACGGCCGCTTCGGAGGCCGCCGGTTATCCGTTCCTGTGCCGCCCCGGCCGGCTCCACACCGGGAACCACCCGGGCGGCGAGGACCGCCCGGGTGATGAGAGCCGTACCGGCGATGAGAGCCGTACCGGCGACGACAGGCCCGGAACCCAGGAGGGCCCCGTCACCGCTCGTGGCTGACCCACACCGAGCGGACCTCCTTCCAGCATCGCCCGGTGAGCCGGACCGTCATGGCCGGCTCGGCCGCGACGGGGGCGCCGTCACTGTCGAGGTCCCACCAGCGGTCGCACTCGATGTGCAGGCGGACCTTGTCGGTCGCGGCGTACGGGTTGTGGCAGTAGACCGTCACATGGGAGCCGTCGATGCCGGTGCGGCACTCCGCTCCGAAGGCTTCCGGCACGGCTTTGTCGCCCTCCACGCGCGCGTGCTCGCGCGTGGACTCTTCCGAGGCGTCCGAGGAGGCAAGGACCGGCAGGACGGCGACGAGGGCGAGAGCGGCGAGAACCGCCCCGGGGAGCGCGGCGTAGCCGCTCCAGCGGAGCCGGTGCCCGGACCGGCGGTGGAACACGCGCACAAGGGGTACCTCCTCGGCCGTACTGCGGCAGTCGGCGAGGCCGCCGCGGCTGCACCACAAGGGGTAATGCCTTTTAGGAACCCTGGGGACCTCCGAGAGAACTCGGACTTCTCGGCTTCTCGACTTCTCGGCTTCTCGACTTCTCAGCTCCTCGACTTCTCGTACTCCAGAGTGCGCGGTTTCGCGCCCCGGCCGCCCGCCGGGTGGGCCGAACGGGCGATGCCCCGCCCTCCGCGCAGTGCGGAGACGGGGCATCGCCAATTCGTGAATTTGTGAACGCGCGCCCGCGGCCGTGACAGCAGCCGCCGGTAGCCACGCTCGTGGCCGTGGCCGTCCGAAAGTGCCGGACCGCTCAGGCGCCGATCGCGTGCAGACCGCCGTCGACGTGGACGATCTCGCCGGTGGTCTTGGGGAACCAGTCCGACAGCAGGGCCACGACGCCACGGCCGGCCGGCTCGGGGTCGGTGAGGTCCCACTCCAGGGGAGCGCGCGTGTCCCACACGGAGGCCAGCTCGCTGAAGCCCGGGATGGACTTGGCGGCCATGGAGCCGATCGGGCCGGCCGAGATCAGGTTGCAGCGGATGTTCTGCTTGCCGAGGTCACGCGCCATGTAGCGGTTGGTGGCCTCGAGCGCGGCCTTGGCCGGGCCCATCCAGTCGTACTGCGGCCAGGCGTACTGCGCGTCGAAGGTGAGTCCGACGACCGAGCCGCCGTTCTGCATCAGCGGCAGGCAGGCCATGGTCAGCGACTTCAGCGAGAACGCGGAGACGTGCATGGCCGTCGAGACCGACTCGAAGGGCGTGTTGAGGAAGTTGCCGCCGAGCGCGTCCTGCGGGGCGAAGCCGATGGAGTGGACGACGCCGTCGAGGCCGCCGAGCTCCTCGCCCACGATGTCGGCGAGGCGGCCCAGGTGCTCGTCGTTGGTGACGTCGAGTTCGATGACCTTGGTGGGCTTGGGGAGCTTCTTGGCGATGCGCTCGGTCAGCGTGGGCCGCGGAAACGCGGTCAGGATGATCTCGGCGCCCTGCTCCTGGGCCAGCTTGGCGGTGTGGAACGCGATGGAGGACTCCATCAGCACACCGGTGATCAGGACGCGCTTGCCCTTGAGAATTCCGCTCATGGTGATCAGTGACCCATTCCCAGTCCGCCGTCAACCGGAATGACGGCTCCAGTGATGTACGAGGCGTCGTCCGAGGCGAGGAACCTCACCGCGGCGGCGATCTCCTCGGGCTGCGCGTACCGGGCGAGCGGCACCTGCGACAGGATGCCTTCGCGCTGCTCGTCGGAGAGCGCCTGGGTCATGTCGGTGTCGACAAAACCGGGGGCGACGACATTGAAGGTGATGTTGCGCGACCCGAGCTCACGGGCGAGGGAGCGCGCGAAGCCGACCAGGCCCGCCTTGGACGCGGCGTAGTTGGCCTGACCGGCCGAGCCGAGCAGACCCACGACGGAGGAGATCAGTACGACGCGGCCCTTCTTGGCGCGCAGCATGCCGCGGTTGGCGCGCTTGACGACCCGGAAGGCGCCGGTGAGGTTGGTGTCCAGGACGGAGGTGAAGTCGTCCTCGGACATGCGCATCAGCAGTTGGTCCTTGGCGACGCCGGCGTTGGCGACGAGCACCTCGACGTTGCCGTGCTCGGCCTCGATCTCCTTGTAGGCCTGCTCCACCTGCTCGCTGTCGGTGATGTCGCACTTGACTGCCAGGCAGCCCAGTTCCGTCAGGGCAGCCGGCGGCTCACCCGAGCGGTACGTGATCGCGACCTTGTCGCCTGCCTCCGCGAAAGCGCGGGCGATGGCGAGGCCGATGCCCCGGTTTCCTCCGGTGACGAGAACCGAGCGGCTCAACGGATCACCCTTTCGATAGCGGGTCTGGTACCTCGGAAACCTATCGGTTTCGACCCGCCCGCGGAGAATCGGCCACCCACAGTGGCTCGGGGTACACACTGTCGGATCCCTACAGAATCGCCGCCCGCTACCCACGGAAACGCCCGGCGGATACGCCCACCCGCGGCCCGTCGCGAGCAGCGGGGCCGGGAGCGAGGCGAAGACCGGGGCCGCGACCTGGAAAAGTCCGGCGCCCGCCGACCGCGTGTCGTGTTTCACTTCGGACTGGCAAACGGAGGGTACGAGGGAAGGAAGGCCACCCGTGGCCCATGACATTGACCAGTCGTTCCTCGCGCTGCCGCTGAGGGCTCTCGCCGACGCGGCGCTCGCCCGGGCGCGGGCGCTGGGTGCGGAACATGCGGACTTCCGCTTCGAGCGGGTGCGCAGCGCGTCATGGCGACTGCGTGACGCGAAACCGTCGGGCTCGGCGGACACCACGGATCTGGGCTATGCGGTCCGTGTGGTGCACGGCGGCACGTGGGGGTTCGCATCGGGCGTGGATCTGACGATGGACGCCGCGGCGAAGGTGGCGAGCCAGGCCGTGGCGATGGCGAAGCTGTCGGCCGAGGTGATCAAGGCTGCCGGGTCCGACGAGCGGGTGGAGCTCGCCGACGAGTCCGTGCACAGCGAGAAGACCTGGGTCTCCGCGTACGAGATCGACCCCTTCTCCGTACCGGACGAGGAGAAGACCGCGCTGCTCGGCGCCTGGAGCGAGCGGCTGCTGGCGTCCGATGCCGTCGCGCACGTCGACGCCTCGCTGCTCACAGTGCACGAGAACAAGTTCTATGCGGACACGGCGGGAACGGTCACGACGCAGCAGCGCGTGCGGCTGCACCCGCAGCTCACGGCGGTCGCGGTCGACGAGTCGAGCGGCGAGTTCGACTCGATGCGCACGCTGGCGCCGCCGGTCGGGCGCGGCTGGGAGTACCTGACCGGCACGGGCTGGGACTGGGACGGCGAGCTCGAACAGATCCCGGAGCTGCTGGCCGAGAAGATGCGCGCGCCGAGCGTCCAGGGGGGCGTGTACGACCTGGTCGTCGACCCGTCCAATCTGTGGCTGACCATCCACGAGTCCATCGGGCACGCGACGGAGCTGGACCGGGCGCTCGGCTACGAGGCGGCGTATGCCGGAACCTCGTTCGCCACCTTCGACCAGCTCGGCAAGTTGAAGTACGGCTCCGAGATCATGAACGTGACGGGTGACAGGACCGCCGAGCACGGGCTCGCGACCATCGGGTACGACGACGAGGGCGTGGCCGCGCAGTCCTGGGACCTCGTGAAGGATGGGACGCTCGTCGGCTACCAGCTGGACCGGCGGATCGCGAAGCTGACCGGCTTCGAGCGGTCCAACGGCTGCGCGTACGCCGACTCCCCCGGCCACGTGCCCGTGCAGCGCATGGCGAACGTTTCGCTGCAGCCGGATCCGGGAGGGCTGTCGACGGAGGACCTGATCGGCGGCGTCGACCGCGGGATCTACGTCGTCGGCGACCGGTCCTGGTCCATCGACATGCAGCGCTACAACTTCCAGTTCACCGGGCAGCGGTTCTTCAAGATCGAGAACGGGCGCCTCGCCGGGCAGCTCCGCGATGTCGCGTACCAGGCGACGACCACCGACTTCTGGGGCTCGATGGCGTCGGTCGGCGGCCCGCAGACGTACGTCCTGGGCGGCGCCTTCAACTGCGGCAAGGCCCAGCCGGGCCAGGTCGCAGCCGTCTCGCACGGCTGCCCGTCGGCCCTCTTCAAGGGCGTGAACATCCTTAACACCACGCAGGAGGCCGGGCGATGAGCACGACGACTCGTACGAACAAGCCGCACGAGGTCGTCGAGCGCGCCCTCGAGCTGTCCCGCGCCGACGGCTGCGTGGTCATCGCCGACGAGCACTCGACCGCGAACCTGCGCTGGGCGGGCAACGCGCTGACGACGAACGGTGTCACCCGCGGCCGTACGCTCACCGTGATCGCGACCGTGGACGGCAAGGAGGGTACGGCGTCGGGCGTCGTCTCGCGCTCGGCCGTCACGGCGGACGAGCTGGAGCCGCTGGTGCGGGCCGCCGAGGCCGCGGCGCAGGCAGCGGGTCCCGCTGAGGACGCGCAGCCGCTCGTCGAGGGTGTCCCCGCCTCGCCGGACTTCACGGACGCGCCCGCCGAGACGTCGTCGGCGGTCTTCGCGGACTTCGCCCCGGCACTCGGCGAGGCCTTCGCGCGGGCCCGCGCGGGCGGTCGCGAGCTGTACGGGTTCGCCAACCACGAGTTCGTGTCCAGTTATCTCGGTACGTCGACGGGGCTGCGGCTGCGGCACGACCAGCCGAACGGGACGCTGGAGCTGAACGCCAAGTCGCCGGACCGGATCCGCTCGGCCTGGGCGGGCCGCTCCACGCGCGACTTCACGGACGTCGACCCGGGCGCCATGGACGAGGAGCTCGCCACGCGGCTCGGCTGGGCCGAACGGCGTGTGGAGCTGCCCGCGGGCCGCTACGAGACGCTGCTGCCGCCGACCGCCGTGGCCGACCTGCTGATCTACCAGATGTGGTCGTCGT
Organism: Streptomyces sp. NPDC002896; assembly: GCF_040295225.1. Taxonomy (NCBI): domain Bacteria; kingdom Bacillati; phylum Actinomycetota; class Actinomycetes; order Kitasatosporales; family Streptomycetaceae; genus Streptomyces; species Streptomyces sp. NPDC002896. The sequence goes on from NZ_JBEOVA010000034.1 coordinate 27,615, forward strand.
CGGGCCGGGACGCAGCCGAGGGGCGGACGGTCTTCAGCAAGCCGGGCGGCGGCACGCGGATCGGCGAGAAGCTGTCCGAGCTGCCGCTGACCCTGCGCAGCGATCCGAAGGAGCCGGGACTCGAGTCCTCCCCCTTCGTCCTCGCGCACTCCTCCGGCGACGACGCCTCCGTCTTCGACAACGGGCTGCCGGTGTCCCCCATCGACTGGATCCGGCAGGGCACGCTCGCTCACCTGATCACCACGCGGCACAGCGCGGGCCTGACCGGGCTGCCGGTGGCCCCCTCGATCGGCAATCTGATCCTGGACGGCGGCGACGACCGCTCGCTGGAGGACATGGTCGCCTCGACCGAACGGGGGCTGCTGCTGACCTGCCTCTGGTACATCCGCGAGGTGGACCCGGCCACGCTGCTGCTCACCGGGTTGACCCGGGACGGCGTCTACCTCGTCGAGAACGGCGAGGTCACCGGGCAGGTGAACAACTTCCGGTTCAACGAGTCGCCGGTCGACCTGCTGGGCCGGGCGGTGGAGGCCGGACGCACGGAAAAGACATTGCCGCGTGAATGGAGCGATTATTTCACTCGGGCCGCGATGCCTGCCCTGCGCGTGCCGGACTTCAACATGAGCTCGGTCAGTCAGGGCGTGTGACCCTCATAGACTTGCGGGGAGCGGGCCACACCGTTCCGCCCCTTCCATCTGATTGAACCCTTCAAGGAGACAAGCAACCGTGACGGACATCGTCGACGAGCTGAAGTGGCGGGGCCTTTTCGCCCTGTCCACTGACGAGGACGCTTTGCGCAAGGCGCTCGCGAACGGTCCCGTCACGTTCTATTGCGGCTTCGACCCGACCGCGCCCAGCCTGCACGTGGGACATCTGGTGCAGGCGCTCACCATGCGCCGGCTCCAGCAGGCGGGCCACCGCCCGCTGGCGCTGGTGGGCGGTGCGACCGGCCAGATCGGCGACCCCAAGCCGACCGCGGAGCGCACGCTGAACGACCCGGAGACGGTCGCGGCCTGGGTGGAGCGGGTACGCGCCCAGATCGAGCCGTTCCTGTCCTTCGAGGGCGAGAACAAGGCCGTCATGGTCAACAACCTCGACTGGACGGCGGGCCTGTCCGCCATCGAGTTCCTCCGGGACATCGGCAAGCACTTCCGCGTCAACAAGATGCTGACGAAGGACTCGGTCGCCCGCCGGCTGGAGTCCGACCAGGGCATCAGCTACACCGAGTTCAGCTACCAGCTGCTGCAGGGAATGGACTTCCTGGAGCTGTTCCGGCGCCACGGCTGCACGCTGCAGCAGGGCGGCAGCGACCAGTGGGGCAATCTGACCGCGGGTCTGGACCTGATCCACCGCCTGGAGCCGCACGCGAACGTCCACGCGCTGGCGACGCCGCTGATGACCAAGGCGGACGGCACCAAGTTCGGCAAGACCGAGGGCGGCGCCATCTGGCTGGACCCGGAGATGACGACGCCGTACGCGTTCTACCAGTTCTGGCTGAACGTGGACGACCGGGACATCTCGACGTACATGCGGATCCTCAGCTTCAAGAGCCGTGAGGAGCTCGAGGAGCTGGAGAAGGTCACGCAGGAGCGCCCGCAGGCGCGCACGGCCCAGCGTGCGCTGGCCGAGGAGCTGACGACGCTCGTGCACGGCGCCGACCAGACGGCGGCGGTCATCGCGGCGTCCAAGGCCCTCTTCGGCCAGGGTGAGCTGGAGGAGCTGGACGAGGCCACGTTGAGCGCGGCCCTCTCCGAGCTCCCGCAGGCGAAGGTCGCCGAGCTGGGCCCGGTCGTGGATCTGTTCGCGGAGACCGGCCTGGTGCCGAGCAAGTCCGCCGCCCGTCGCACGGTCAAGGAGGGCGGTGCCTACGTGAACAACGCGAAGGTCACCGCCGAGGACGCGGTCGCGGCGGCCGAGGACCTGCTGCACGGCCGCTGGCTGGTGCTGCGCCGGGGCAAGAAGAACCTGGCGGCTGTCGAGGTCACGGCAGGCTGACAAGCCGGGACTCCCCCAGCCGAGTACGCCGAAGGGGGCGGTTCCGCCATCGTGCGGAGCCGCCCCCTTCGGCGCACCGGCTCGGCAGCCGGTACGTCACGCTCTGCGCCTCCCGCGGAGCGACACATACAGCATGTCGCCGAGCCCCACGATGACCAGCGCCGCTACGAGCTGCAGCGCGTGCCGGCCCCAGTCGATGCCCCTCGTCTCGGCGATGCCGAAGGACGCCGCCAGCGAGTTGCCGATGACGGCGCCGATGATGCCGAAAACGGTGGTCAGCCACAGCGGGCTGTGCTGCTTGCCGGGGAGGATCGCCTTGGCCAGCAAACCGAGTACAAATCCCACGATGATCGCCCACAACCAGCCCATGACTGCCTCCTAGTGCGGCTTCACGCGAGCTTGCCCCCAGTCTCGGACCGTCGGCCGTACGGCGCATGTCGGGCGGCACCATACGACGGACGGCGCATCGGGTCCGCCCAGGTGGGACGGGGGCCCGGTGTCGAACCCGGCGCAGCCGCGGCGTAACGTGGAGTGTGTTCGGACCGGGCTCCGGCCGGATCGGTCAGGTCCGGGCCGGGGGAGAGTCCGACACAGCGACCAGGTGGTGGAACACGATGCGGAAGCAGAGCGGGGGCCAGGTCTTCCGGATCACAGCCGCTAGGCAGGGCCTCGAGGCGGATGTCCGGGCGCGCCAGCGCCGCTACGTCATCTCGATGTCGGTCCGTACCGTCGCGGTGATCCTCGCCGCAGTGCTGTGGAACGTGGAACGGCACGTCGCCATCGTGGCCCTTGTGCTCGGCGCCGTCCTCCCCTATGTCGCCGTGGTGATCGCCAACGCCGGGCGGGAGAACGCCCCTTCGCTGCCGTCGTCCTTCACACTCGCGCCGACCCGGCCGATGATCGCGCCGCCGCAGCAGGACGGCTCCGCGGAATCCGTCCCGGAAGACGCCACCGGTGCCGCCGACACCGCGGGCGATGCCTCGACCGGCGACGCCGGTGACACGCGCGCCCGTTCAGGTGACGAGGCGCGGGACCAGAGCTGATCACGAGGATTCCGCAAAGCTCAAGAAAAGCTCAGATCAATCATGACGATCCAGTGCCGGTCGCCGGGTCCTCCGTGACATACTTCCTACGCGCTCCGCATCCCCCGTCGGAGCGACAGACCGACGCCGGGCAGCTCCCCCCGTGGCTGCTCGGCGTCGCCTTTTGTCCCCCTCTTCTTGGCCCCCCTTCTGGGCCCGCCTTCCGTACGCCATGACCGTGTCAGCTGGGGCACCGCCCAGCGGTAGCTGGGGGCACCGTTAGGGTCGAGGGCGTGAACGCCCCCGACTTCTTCCCGCTCCCCGCATCGCCGGAGTCCCCGATCTGCTCCGCCAAGGGCTGCCGCGCCGCCGCGGTGTGGGTCCTCGCCTGGAACAACCCGAAGATCCATACGCCGGAGCGCCGTAAGACCTGGCTCGCATGCGAGGAGCACCGCGAGCATCTCTCCAAGTTCCTCGGGATACGCGGGTTCCTCAAGGACGTGGTGAAGCTCGATGAGTGGGAAGCGCCGGAGGAGCCGGGGGAACAGGGCAGCTGAGGCCGGGCGCGGCGACGCAGGCCTGGTGCTGACTCAGCCGCCGATCGCCGACATCGGTCGCTCCGGCTGCAGGAACGCCGGGTCGTCGAGCCCCGAGCCCGCCTTCTTGCCCCACATCGCCAGCTTCCATATGCGGGCGATCTCCTCGTCGGATGCGTCCGAGCGGAGTGCTCCCCGCAGGTCCGTCTCCTCGGTGGCGAACAGGCAGGTGCGCACCTGGCCGTCGGCGGTGAGCCGGGTGCGGTCGCAGGCCGCGCAGAACGGGCGGGTCACGGAGGCGATGACGCCGACGCGGTGCGGGCCGTCGTCGACGATCCAGCGCTCGGCGGGTGCCGAGCCGCGCTCGTCGGCGCCTTCGGGGGTGAGCTCGAACCTCGTACGCAGCGACTGCAGGATGTCCCCCGCCGTGATCATGCCCTCGCGCTTCCAGCCGTGCTGGGCGTCCAGCGGCATCTGCTCGATGAAACGCAGCTCGTAGTCGTTCTCGATGGCCCAGGCCAGCAGCTCCGGGGCCTCGTCGTCGTTGAGCCCGGGCATCAGCACGGTGTTGACCTTGACCGGTTCGAGGCCGGCCGCGCGGGCGGCCTCGAGGCCCGCCAGCACGTCGTGGTGGCGGTCGCGGCGGGTGAGGGTCTTGAAGGCGTCCGGGCGGAGGGTGTCCAGCGAGACGTTGACCCGGTCGAGGCCCGCCTCTTTCAGGGCTTTCGCCGTGCGGCCAAGGCCGATGCCGTTCGTCGTGAGGGACATCTGGGGACGCCGCTCCAACCGGGCGACGCGGTCGACGATGCCGACGAGACCGGGGCGCAGCAGTGGTTCGCCGCCGGTGAAGCGGACCTCGGTGATGCCGAGCCGGGTGACGGCGATCCGGATGAGGCGGACGATCTCGTCGTCGGTGAGCAGCGTGGACTTCGACAGCCACTGCAGGCCCTCTTCGGGCATGCAGTAGGCGCACCGCAGATTGCACCGGTCGGTCAGCGACACGCGTAGGTCGGTGGCCACGCGGCCATAGGTGTCGATGAGCACGTCGGCCCCCTCCCTGGTCCGGATCACTCGGTCACTTGCGAGCCTACGTGACGGGACTGACATCGACACCAGCCTGATCCCCACGAGGAACGGCGCGGCCGCGTCGTGGAGACCCATCACGGGCTCCACGACGCGGCCGTACGCACGATCAGCTCCGCGCCTGCGCGGAGCTGATCAGGGCAGTTCAGCGCGGCGTCGGCTCAGTGCGCCCCGGTGCCGGTCAGGGACCGCACCTCCAGCTCGGCGTACTTGGCGGTGTCCGCCGACTCCTTGGACAGGACGGTGCCGAGCCAGCCCAGCAGGAAGCCCACCGGGATCGAGATGATGCCCGGGTTCTCCAGCGGGAACCAGTGGAAGTCGGCGTCGGGGAACATCGACGTGGGCTTGCCCGAGACCACCGGCGAGAACAGCACCAGGACGACGGCCGTGGTCAGACCGCCGTAGATCGACCACAGCGCGCCCTGGGTGGTGAACCGCTTCCAGAAGAGGCTGTACAGGATCGTCGGCAGGTTGGCGGACGCGGCGACCGCGAAGGCGAGGGCGACCAGGCCGGCCACGTTCAGGTCGCGGGCGAGCGCGCCCAGGCCGATGGAGACGACACCGATGGCGACCGTCGCGTAGCGGGCGGCGTTGACCTCCTCCTTCTCGGTGGCCTGGCCCTTCCTGATGACGTTCGCGTAGATGTCGTGCGCGAACGACGAGGACGAGGCCAGGGTCAGTCCCGCGACGACCGCGAGGATCGTGGCGAACGCGACCGCGGAGATGGTGGCCAGCAGGATGGCGCCCCACGCCGAGTCGACGCCGCCGAGGTGCAGGGCGAGGAGCGGGGCCGCCGTGTTGCCCGCCTTGTTGGAGGCGATGATCTCGTCCGGCTTGATCAGGGCCGCCGCACCGAAGCCGAGCGCGATGGTCATCAGGTAGAAGCCGCCGATGATGCCGATCGCCCAGATCACGGACTTACGCGCGGCCTTGGCGGTCGGCACCGTGTAGAAGCGGATCAGAATGTGCGGCAGGCCCGCGGTGCCCAGGACCAGCGCGATGCCCAGCGAGAGGAAGTCCAGCTTGGACGTGGCCGTGGCGCCGTACTTGAGGCCGGGCTCCAGGAAGGCCGCGCCCTTGCCGCTGTTCTCAGCCGCCTTGCCGAGCAGGTCCGAGACGTTGAAGTTGAACTTCAGGAGCACCAGGAACGTGATGAGGATCGTGCCGGTGATGAGCAGGACTGCCTTGACCATCTGGACCCACGTGGTGCCCTTCATGCCGCCGATCGAGACGTACACGATCATCAGGACGCCGACGAGCGCGACGATGCCGACCTTGCCGGCGTCGCTGGTGATGCCGAGCAGCAGCGAGACGAGCACGCCGGCGCCCGCCATCTGGGCGAGGAGGTAGAAGATCGAGACGACGATCGTGGAGGTACCGGCGGCGGTGCGCACCGGGCGCTGGCGCATCCGGTAGGCGAGCACGTCGCCCATGGTGTAGCGGCCGGAGTTGCGCAGCGGCTCGGCGACGAGCAGCAGCGCCACCAGCCAGGCGACGAGGAAGCCGATCGAGTAGAGGAACCCGTCGTAGCCGAAGAGGGCGATGGCGCCGGCGATACCGAGGAACGACGCGGCGGACATGTAGTCGCCGGATACGGCGAGTCCGTTCTGGAAACCGGTGAACTGGCGGCCGCCGGCGTAGAAGTCGGCGGCGTCCCTGGTCTGCCGGCCTGCCCACACGGTGATGACGAGGGTCGCGACGACGAAGAGCGCAAACAGGGTGATGATCAGCGGCCGGTGCTCGCTCGCCTCACCGGCGGCGAGCTGGACCTGTGCGACTGCGGGGCTCATGCGCCGCCCTCCATCCGGGACTTGATGGCCTCGGCCTTCGGGTCGAGCTTGGCCGCGGCGTGGCGGGCGTACCACCAGGCGATCAGGAACGTGGTGAGGAACTGGGCGAGGCCCAGCACGAAGGCGACGTTGATGTTGCCGAACAGCTTGGTGCCCATGAAGCCATCGGCGTAGTTGGACAGCAGCACGTACAGCAGGTACCAGGCGATGAACGCGATGGTGAGCGGGAAGGCGAAGGAGCGGTACGAGCGGCGCAGTTCGCCGAACTCCGCACTCTCCTGCACCTCGATGAAGTCCTCCGCCGAGGGTGTTGCGGGACTGGTTGCCGGGCCGTCCTTCGAAGGCGGCAGTGCATCGGTAGCCACGGAGTCTCCTCGCGATGCGGGTGCGGTGGTGGTCGGGGTGGTCTGGGACGTGGTCGGGTTCTGATCTGACATGTGTGGTTTCTCTGACGTCACGTGATGTGGATCACGGGGCCACGTCTGGATACATACCCGTGGCCCGGATCGTGATCCGGCCGGGGGTTCGATGGTGCTGACACCCCCTGTCCAACGTCACGGCGGCGCGCGCGGCTCGGTTCAACCCGCTTCATTTCTTTCGGAAGTCGTTGCTGGCCAGGGACGACGAGGGATAGCGTCGCCCTGAACCACCGTCATGTACCTGCCCGAGCACCACCTGTGTTCGGGCAGTTCACGTTTCCGGATGATGTGGAGACCCCATGGCTCATCTGCGTTCCAGACGCCCCGGACGACGCCCAGGCCGCCGTAGGACCGCTGCTCTCGCCGTGCCGATCGGCATCGCGCTCACGGCGTCCCTCGGGCTGATGCCGGGCGTCGCGACGGCTGCGGCGCCCGGCACTTCGACCGCCGCGGCGGCGGAGAGCCCCACCTACGCGTACGTCGTCAACACCTCGACCGACCACAGGACGATCGAGTCGGTGAAGAAGGCGATCGCCAAGGCCGACGGCTCGGTCGTCATCGCGTACGAGAAGATCGGCGTCATCGTCGTCCACTCGGCCAACCCGGACTTCGGCAAGGAGATACGCGCGGTGCCCGGGGTGCAGTCGGCGGGGGCGACGCGGACCGCGCCGCTCACGGCGGCGGGCACCACCGAGGCCGGCGCCCCGCAGTACATCTCGGCGGCGGAGGCCGCCAAGGCCGGTGCGCAGGCCGCGGGCTCGGACGCCGAGCCGCTTGAGGCCGAGCAGTGGGATCTGCGGGCGATCGGCGCCGACAAGGCCGCCGAGATCAACCCTGGTAGCAAGGACGTCACGGTCGCCGTGATCGATACGGGCGTCGACGACACCCACCCGGACATCGCCCCGAACTTCTCCGCGTCGCAGTCGGCGAACTGCGTGAGCGGCAAGCCCGACACCACATACGGCGCCTGGCGGCCCGTGGACGCCGACCACTACCACGGCACGCATGTGGCGGGTGAGATCGCCGCGGCCCGCAACGGCGTCGGCGTCGCGGGCGTCGCACCGGGCGTCAAGGTCGCCGGCATCACGGTGGCCCAACCGGACGAGAACCAGCTGTTCTTCCCGGAGAGCGTGGTCTGCGCCTTCGTGTTCGCCGCCGACCACGGCGTCGAGATCACCAACAACAGCTACTACGTGGACCCGTGGCTGTACAACTGCATGGACGACCCCGACCAGCGGGCCATCGTCGACGCGGTCAACCGGGCCCAGCTGTACGCCCAGCGCAAGGGCACGCTCAACCTGGCCTCCGCGGGCAACTCCAACGACGACCTCGCCTCGGACGCGATCGTCGACGAGTCGAGCCCCGACGATTCGACTCCCGTCACCCGCACCATCGACCCGAGCGAGTGCTTCGACGTGCCGACGCAGCTGCCGGGCGTGGTCACGGTCAGCGCGACGGGCGTCAAGAACCTCAAGTCGTACTACTCCACCTACGGCAAGGGCGTCATCGACATCGCCGCCCCAGGTGGCGACAAGTACCAGATCCCGGACACCCCGTCGGGGAACGGCCGGATTCTGTCGACGATGCCGGGCGGCGGATACGCCTATCTGCAGGGCACCTCGATGGCGTCGCCGCACGCCGCCGGTGTCGCCGCGCTGCTGAAGTCCACGCATCCGAAGGCCACTCCGACACAGCTCCAGGCGCTGCTGAAGGCGCAGGCGGACAACCCGGGCTGCCCGACCGAGCCGTACGACCCGGACGGCGACGGCACGGTGGACGCCACCTGCGAGGGCGGCGCGCGCGTGAACGGCTTCTACGGCTTCGGGGTCGTCGATGCTCTGAAGGCCGTCAAGTAGCGTCAAACAGCAGAGTGTCGAGGGCCGTTCGGGGAGATCCCCCGAGCGGCCCTCGCCGCTGCGTGCGGCATAGTGCATGCATGACGCACTCAGCTTTGGACGGGCCAGACGGGTCGGGCGGTACGCGCGTGGCGTGGGCCGCGCTCGGCGGGGATCCGGCTTTGCTCGACCGTGTCTCGACCGTCGTCCGCGAGGGGGCGCTGCCCGCGCGGCTTCCCGTCATCGAGCTCGCGCGCGCCTGTGTGGGGGCGTGCGCGGTGGCTGCCGCCGAGCTCGCCGCGCACCGCACCAGGCGGCCCGCGCCCAAGGTGCGGGTGGACGACGGCGCGGTGGCCACGGCGTTCGTGAGCGAGCGGCATCTGCTCGTGGACGGCAGGGCCCCGGTCAACTTCGCGCCGCTCTCGCGCTTCTGGCCTACGGCGGACGGCTGGGTGCGGACGCACGCGAACTATCCGCACCACCGCGCGCGGCTGCTCGCCGCGCTCGGGTTGGTGGAGGACGACGCCTCGGTCGAGCGGATGGCCGCGGCCCTCGCGGAGCGGCGGTCGACAGACGTCGAGGACGCCGTATACGCGGCAGGAGGCCTCGCCGTCGCACTGCGCACGCCCGAGGAATGGGCCGCGCATCCGCAGGGCGCCGCCGTGGCGGGACAGCCGCTGCTCAGGCGGGAACCGATCGGAAAGCCAGGTGTCTCGGCAGGGCCTCGCCGGCTGCCGGAGCTCTCCGGTGATCCGCTGCTGCCCGCGGCCGGGCTGCGCGTCCTCGACCTCACGCGCGTCATCGCAGGTCCGGTGGGGACTCGCACACTCGCCCTGCTCGGCGCAGACGTGCTGCGCGTGGACCCCCCGCAACTGCCCGAACTCCCGGACCAGCACGCCGACACCGGCTTCGGCAAGCGCTCCACCACGCTCGATCTGACCAGGCAGACCGACCGTCGCACCTTCGAGGACCTGCTCGCCGAGGCCGACGTCGTCGTCACCGGCTACCGGCCCGGCGCGCTGGACCGGCTCGGGCTGACTCCGGAGGCACTGGCCGCCCGGCGGCCGGGCATCGTGGTCGCCCAGGTGTCTGCCTGGGGTGACTACGGGTCGTGGGGCGAGCGGCGGGGCTTCGACAGCCTGGTGCAGGTCGCCACCGGCATCGCGGCCCTGGAGGGGTCCGCCGAACGGCCGGGGGCGCTGCCCGCCCAGGCGCTGGACCACGGCACCGGCTATCTGCTGGCCGCGGCGGTGCTCCGCTCGGTCACCGAGCAGCTGGACGGTGGCGGCGCGACGTCAGTCCGGCTGGCCCTCACGCAGACGGCGCAGTGGCTGGTGCACCGGCTCGCCGGCGAGGCGGGGCAGCGGACCGCCGCGGAGGCAGCCGCGTACGACCCGGAGAACCCCGCGCCGTGGCTCGCCGTCACGGAGAGCCCGCTGGGGCGGCTGCGGCACGCGCTGCCGCCGGTCTCCTTCAGCGGCGGACCGAACAACTGGGCTCAGGCACCCGGTCGTTGGGGCGAGGACGCTCCCAAGTGGAGCTGAACCGCCGTCTGCGGGCTGCGGATCCCGGGCGGCGGGCTGGCGGGGCGGGCGGCATCCGTACGGGGTTTCCGTGCCGTACTGACGGTCGTGTTACCGGAATGCCGTTGGACCAGTTGTCCTGCTGGAGTTGCCCCGCTCTGCGGCGACTGGCGAAGCTCTTGCCGTGAGCTCCATACGACCGGATGCCGGCCCGAGCGGCGAGAGACCTGTCCGAGAGGTGCCCGGGCCCGCCTCTGTTCCTCCCGCGCCTGTTCCTTCCGTAGCCGTATCTGTTCCTGCTCCCGCTGCTCCCGTGCGGCGGGAGGCCGCAGGACGGGCCGTCGCGGTGCTCGTCCTGGTGGCGGCCGCGGCGCTGATACCGCTGCTCGGGCCGTCGGCCGCCCTGCACGGCACCGGGGAGGCGGCGGCGCCCGGGCTCGGCGGGATCGGACTGCTCCGTATGGTCCTGTTCGCCGCGCTGTGTGTGCAGCTGGGCGAGGTGTTCGCGGGATGGCTGGCTCGGCGGGTGCCGGGGGCACCACTGGAGCCGTCACCGCGCAGCTGGGCGCCCTTCGCTGCGGGTGCGGGATGCGTGGTGGCGCTGGGGCTCGCCTCGGTCGTGTCCACCGGGAACCTGGTGCCGCACCGGCTCGCCGACATGGACATCGGCGGGCTCTACCAGACCCGTGACGGTGCGGTCGCGCTGCTGGAGTTCAACGCCTTCCTCGTCGCCGGACTGTGCGCACGCTCGCGCCGGCCCGCGACGCAGTTGCTGCCGCTTGCCGCGGTCATCGCCGCCGAGGCGCTGCGCGCGCACCCCACGACGGAGGACACCCCGTTCGTCGGCTCGGGCCTGACCCTCGTCCATCTGACCTGCGCGGCCCTGTGGGCCGGCGGGCTGCTGCACGTGCTGCGCCGCATACGGCTGTGGCGTCGGACGGCACCCGAGGCGGGTGCGGCGCTTCTCGGGCTGTACGCGCGCGTGGCGATCGTTCTGCTGGCCGCTATCACGGCGACGGGGCTGTGGAGCACGCTGCGGCGGATGCCGCCGTCCACGGTCCTCGACCAGCTGGTGACGACGGCCTACGGGCGCACCCTGCTGGCGAAGGTGCTCCTCGTGGCCGTCGTCGCCGCGCTCGCGCTGACCGCGCGGCGACGCCTGAGGCGGTCCGCCGACCGGTGCGGCGCGTACGTCCCCGCGCGCGCGGAGGTGGCCGTACTCGGCCTGGTCGTGGCCGTGTCGGCGCTGCTCACGGCGCTGCCGCTGCCGATCCGCTGGTAGCGGCCCGGCGATGCCCGGCATTGTCCTGCTGGTGATCGCCGGGCGGCGTCACATGGAGACCATGACCTTGAGCGCGGTGCGCTCGTCCATCGCCTTGTAGCCGCCCGGCACACCCTCCAGGCCGACGGTCAGATCGAAGACCGGCGACGGGTCGATGGTGCCGTCGAGGACGTCGGGCAGCAGCTCCGGGATGTACGCGCGTACGGGCGCGACGCCGCCGCGCAGGGCGATGTTCCGGTCGAACATCACGCTCAGGTCCAGGCCCGTGCCGCTGCCGTGCGGAACGCCGACGAACCCGATGGCGCCGCCGTCCCGGGCGATGTTCACGGCCGTACGCATGGACTGCTCGGTGCCCACCGCCTCGACGACCGCGTGCGCGCCCTGGCCGCGGGTGAGTTCGCGCACCGCCTCCAGTGCCGCGTCGCCGCGCTCGGCGACGACGTCCGTGGCGCCGAAGCGGCGCGCGATGTCCGTACGGTCCTGGTGACGGCCCAGCGCGATGATGCGCCCCGCACCGAGCCGCTTGGCCGCCAGTACGGCGCAGAGACCGACCGCACCGTCCCCGACCACGGCGACCGTGGCGCCGGGCCGTGCGCCCGCGCCCAGCGCGGCGTGGTGCCCGGTCCCCATCACGTCGGAGAGCGTGAGCAGAGCCGACAGCAGACGGTCGTCCGAGACGGCGTCGGAGGGCAGCTGGACGAGGGTGCCGTCCGCGCACGGCACGCGCACGGCCTCGCCCTGTCCGCCGTCGTAGCCGACGGACCCCCAGAATCCGCCGTGTTCGCAGGACGTCGTCAGGCCCTCCTGGCAGTAGTCGCAGACGCCGTCGGACCACATGAAGGGCGCCACGACGAGATCCCCGCGCCTGACGCGGGTGACCTCCGCCCCGGTGTCCTCAACGATGCCAAGGAACTCGTGTCCGATCCGCTGGCCCGGCTCACGGGCGGCCTCGCCGCGGTACGCCCACAGATCGCTGCCGCAGATGCAGGCGCGCAGCACCCGGACGAGGGCGTCGGTGGGCAGCTGCACCACGGGCTCGGGGACGTCCTCCACGCGCATGTCGTACGGGGCGTGGATGGTGGTGGCGCGCATGTCCGGTTCCTCTGTGTGTTCACGATGTGCCTGATCAAAGTACCTGCTCAGGGTGGTCGTGATCAGCCTATGTCTGTTCAGAGTCAGACATTGCGTGTTTCCCGGTACGCCGGTGCAGGGACAGCCCGCCTGCCGTGGGCATCGAGCACCCCGCGGGTGAGCAGGTACTGCGCCACGAGATAGGTGCCCATGATCCACAGATCGGGACGCGGGAGCTGCGGCCACTCGGCGACCCCGGTCGCGATGAGCGTGTCGGACAACAGGAAGAGCGCTCCCCCGATGCCTGCCATGATCCCGAGCCGGCCGGCGCAGTACGCCATGGCCGTCAGCAGCAGGCTGTACGCGGCGACGGGCCCGCGCAGATCGTTCGGCAGGTCACGCCACAGCAGCGCGACGATGCCGACGAGCACGACGCCGTACGCGAGCGGGATCCAGGCGGCACGCGCGCGTGCGGTGAAGGGCACGTGCCTTCCGAAAGGCACGTGCTTCTCGGAAGACACGAGCCTCCCGAAGAGCACGAGGTAGCAGATGTGCCCGGCGGCGAACGCCGCCATCCCGGCGAGGAACGCCGGATCGGCCTCGGACAGCAGCAACGTGTCGCCGGCCCATCCGCACAGCAGCGCCCCGGTCAGGAGCCGCGGCGCGCCACGCGCGCCCGCATGCGCCGCGAGCAGCGGCATGAGGAGCGGCTTGACGGCGGTGTGGACCGTGCCGGCCCCGGCGGCCAGGGCGACGAGATCGGCGACCGCCGCAAGCGCGAAGGCCCACAGCAGCGCGCGGGCGGCCCGCTCACGGCGGCCGTTCACGCAGCGCCCTCCCCGACAACCCGCCGCCCGGCCGCACCTTCCGCGACCGTCTGCTGCTCAGCCGCGCCGTCCCCGACCGCCCGCCGCCCGGCGGCGGACGGAACGGGCTCGGCCGGCTGCCACCCAGGACCGCGGAACACACGTCCGGCCCGCTCCCTCCAACCAGCCGCCGTCCGAAGGTCTTTGGCGATGGCGACGTACTCGTGCGTGGCCACGCGCAGCGGGTTGTGGGTCGCGATGTTCTTGGTCAGCCCGTAGACGGGCCGCTCGGTCTCCGGTACGAAGCTGCCGAACAACCGGTCCCAGACGATCAGGATGCCGCCGAAGTTGCGGTCCAGGTAGCCGCCTTGGGAGGCGTGGTGGACGCGGTGGTGCGACGGCGTGTTGAAGACGAACTCGAAGACGCGGGGCAGCCTGCCGATGCGTTCGGTGTGGATCCAGAACTGGTAGACGAGGTTCACCGACGAGCAGAACGCGAGCGCCGCCGGGTGCACGCCGAGCGCGATGAGTGGCAGGTAGAAGGGCCAGACCGTCCATGACGTCCAGGGCTGCCGCAGGGCGGTGGTGAGATTGAACCTGCGGCTGGAGTGGTGGACGACGTGGCAGGCCCACAGGATCCGTACGACGTGGTGGCCGCGGTGCGACCAGTAGTAGAAGAAGTCCTGCGCGAGCAGCATCAGCGGGACCGTCCACCACAGCACGGGCACCCGCAGGGGCGTGAGCTCGTACACCGCCGTGTAGACGGCGACGATCGGGATCTTCCACAGGAAGTCGAAGACGAGACTGCCGAGCCCCATCGTGATGCTGGTGGCGGCGTCCTTCGTCTCGTATCCGGCGGCTTCCTCGTCGGGATGGAGCCGGACGCTCACGATCTCGACGACGGTGAGCAGGACGAAGGCCGGTATGGACCAGAGCACGACATCGGGCAGGTTCGGCATGGGTGCACCGTAGAGGCCTGGGCGTGCGGCGGCCAGACCTTGTTACCGACAAGTATTACCGGCGGTACGGCCCCACTTCTTGGTGGCTTCGGCCATTGATCTCCGGGCGGGTCTCCCGGCCGGTCCCGGTCGGCCTTCACGCGCGCGACCGGTGGGGGCGCTCGCCCAGTGCACCCTTATGGGGCCTCGTCGTGCGGAGAACCGCTACCGGGCGTAGCGTCACTTCCGGGTGCCTGATCGCTCACCCGGGGAGCCTCTGCCCCCGGGTGAGCGATCGGCCATGCGCATACCCCCGCCATCACCAGACGCGGACCGATCCCCCGGCCGCGAACACCGGACTGGTGGCGTCCGCCGGCGGTTCCTTCAGCGGTTCGGCCAGCTCCTCCACGGTCGGGCCGACCTTCGCCGCGATCGGCTGGAGGAGGTCCAGGTCGAAGCCGTAGACGCGGGCCGCGTTCCCCCCCACCATCGCCGCGATCTCATCGCGCGGCAAACCCGCGTACGCGATCCGCAGGCCCTCCCGGGAGTACGGAAACGTCCCTTCGTCGTGCGGGTAGTCGCTGCCCCACATGATCTTGTCGAGGCCGATGCGGTCGCGCAGCGGTACCTCGTGCGGGCGCATGAAGCTCGCTCCCACGAAGCAGTTCTCCCGCCACACCTCGCTCGGGCCCTTGCCCATCGAAGCGGCAAGGCCCGCACCGAACTTGGACTCCGCGGTGGACGCGCGCGTGGCCGCTGCCACCAGCCGCCCGTGGTAGTAGTCCAGCATGTCGAGCACGCCCGGGATCCAGCCCGAGCCCTGCTCGGTGAGGACGAGTTTCAGCTCCGGGTGGCGGCGGAACGCCCCGCCGAACACCAGGTGCCACAGCGCACGGTGGGAGAACCACGTCGTCTCGACCATGAAGACGGCGCGCGCGGCCGGTTCGTCGCCGAGGGGCGGCGATGCGGAGCCCGCGTGGTGGTTGACGGGCACGCCGAGCTCGGCGCAGACGGCCCAGATCGGGTCGTACGCCGAGGAATACAGTTCGGGAAGGCCCGATCCCGGCGGGGTGCCAGGCAGAAGCAGACCGCCCTTGAGGCCCGCGTCCGCCGCCCAGCGGATCTCCTTCACGGCCTCGTCGACGTCGTTGAGGAGGATCTGGAAGACGCCCGCGCGGCGGCCGGGCGCGGCCGCGCAGAAGTCTGCGAGCCAGCGGTTGTGGGCGCGCAGGCCCGCCCAGCGCTGCTCGAACTCCTCGCGGGTCGGCGCCGGGGCCATCAGCGCGGCGGACGGGAAGAACGGCGGGATGGTGTTGGGGAAGACGACCTCGGCGACGATGCCGTCCTGCTCCAGTTCGGCGAGGCGCCGGTCGGAGTTCCAGTTCTTGTCGGCAGTGTCGGCGAGCAGGTCCTCGTACGGATTGACGTACGTGGCGGCCCAGGCGTCGAACGCGTCGTGGTGCCGCGACTCCAGGTAGGGCTTGTAGTCGAGGAGGTCGGCGCCCGCGTGGCAGTCGGCGGAGATGACCGTGTAGCGGTCGGTTGTGGCCGCCTCGGGGTCTCGATCGGCCGTCGTGGCTGTCACGGGGTCTCGAGGGGTCGTCGTGGCTGTCACGGGGTCTCGAGGGGTCGTCGTGGCCGTCACGTGGTCTCGGTCGGTCGTCGTCACGAGGTCACCCCCAGGGCCGGGAAGTCGTGGTCGGTCAGCCAGTGGCGGCCCACCTCGCGCGAGCGCGCCCAGGACGCCTCGACGGCCGTCTGGTCGGCGGGCTGGCCCAGTTCGGCCGGTGTCGGGCCGATGCGGCGAGCCAGCGGGGCCAGCTTCTGCACGTCGAAGCCGAAGACCTCCGCCGCCGCCAGGCCGAGCATCCGGCGGGTCTCCGCCACGGGGATGTCGTGGAAGGTTTTCGCGAGCCACGCGCGCGTGTCGGGCCAGGTCCCCTCGGGGTGCGGGAAGTCGCTGCCCCAGAGGATGTTGTCGACGCCGATCTCGTAGCGCTGGGCGAGTTCGCGGCGCTTGGTGTTGGTGGCGCAGACGAAGACCTGCCGGTCCAGGTACTCGTGCGGGGGCCGCTTCAGCTCGGCGAACGGGGAGAGCTTCTTGCCGCCGTGCGCGCCGAGGTAGAGGCGGTCCATGAACCACAGCAGGTTCGGCAGCCACCAGCAGCCCGACTCGGCGACGCCGAACTTCAGCCCCGGGTGCCGTTCGAAGACGCCCGACCAGAGCAGGAACCACAGCGGCCGAGCGGGCCACCAGGTCACCTCGCTCACGTAGATGCCCAGGTGGTCGCCGTACTCGTGGCGCGGTGCCGCTCCCGAGTGGGTGACCACCGGCATCCCGCACTCGGCCGCCGCGGCCCACACGGGGTCGTAACGCCGGTCGTGGTAGGGCTCCTTGTCGACCCACATGGACGGGATCATGAGGGCGCCGAGTCCGGACTCCTTGGCACGGTGGATCTCGGCGACGACCTTGTCGGGCTCGGCCGTGACCGGCAGCAGGGCGACACCGCAGTGGCGCTCGGGGTTCTCGGAGACGAAGTCGGCGAGCCAGCGGTTGTGGGCCTGTGCGCCCGCCATGCCCAGCTCGGGGTCCTGGTCGCCGGAGAGCCCGAGGCCCACGCCGAAGGGGGCGGCGGTCTGGCTGTCGACGGCGTCGGCGTCCGGGAAGACGACCTCCGCCGCCACTCCGTCGCCGTCGAGTTCCTTGAGCCGCTGGGCGGTGTCCCAACCGCCGCGTAGCCCTTCCTCGTTGTCCTGGAACCACTTGTTCGCGAACGCCTCGTTCCGTATGCCGAGGCGCGTCGCCTCGTCGCGGCGCGCGTCCCGGCCGGCGAGGAAGTCGTCGAAGGCCCGGTGGAAGCGCGCGTCCAGATAGGGTCGGTACTCCTCGGTGGGGAGCCCGGCGTGGCAGTCGGAGGAGATGATCAGGTACGGGTCGTTCCCGTGCGGGTCCGTCATGGCGGCTCCCTCAGTCCAGGATGAAGCTCTCGAGATACGACGGGGCGGCGCGGTCGAGCATCGACTGCGACCTAGCCCGGATCTGCCGGTCGCTGTGCTCGCTCGGCGGCAACAGCCAGAAGCGGTCGTCCCTGATGCCGTCGGCCACCAGGTCCGCGACGTCCTCGACCGGCGTGAACTGCACCTCCTGTCCCGCTTCCCGCATCGCCGACTCCCACTGGCCGAGGCTGCGGTACGGCGTCCGGCGGGGCTTCTGCTTGGCGTACCGGACGGGCCGGTTGCGGTGCGACTCCCACAGGCCGGTGCGTAGCATGTGCGGGCCGGGGAAGAGCACCGACGCGCCCACGCGCGCGTGCTCCGCCTTCAGATGGGCGTACAGCGACTCGGTCATCGTCACGACGGCCGCCTTGGTGACCGCGTACACGGAGGCGGTGGGCAGCGGCGCGATGCCGCCGTCGCCCGAGGACGTGTTGACGACGTGTCCAGGCTCACCTGCCGCCAGCATGCGCGGCACGAACGCCTGGATGCCGTGGAAGACGCCCCACACGTTGACGGCGAAGGCCCACTTCCAGTCGTTGGGGTCGTGCTCCCACATCCGGCCCTCGGCGCCCGAGCCGACGCCCGCGTTGTTGCAGAGGACGTGGACGGCGCCGAAGGTCTCGTACGCCGCGTCCGCCAGCGCCATCACCTGCTCGCGCTCGCCGACGTCGACCACGCGCGCGTGCACCTGCGCCCCGTCCTCGCGCAGCCCGGCCGCCGCCTTCTCCAGGGCTCCTTCCTCCACGTCCGCGAGGACCACCTTGAGGCCGTCCGCCGCGAACCGCCGCGCCATGGCCAGCCCGATACCGCTCGCCGCGCCCGTGACGACCGCGACCTGTCCTTCCCTCAGCTCCATCAGGCGCTCCCCCGTTCCGACCCGTCCGGCGGGCCGTCCAGGACGTGTGCCGGGTCGTCGTAGCGCTGATGGATGTACGGCAGCAGCGCCTGCGCGCTCACCCGCTCGGCGACCCTGCCCTTCTGATCGCTGGTCTTCTCGCCGATGGTGATCTCGACGAGCCGGCGGACGGGCAGGTCGGCGACGGGGTCATACATCGACTCGCGGAGCACGACGTCGCCGGTGATCTGCTCCAGCTTGCGTACCTTCTCGTTGCGCACGCAGTGCACCAGCACCGGATCGCCCTCGAGGCCCGAACCGTCCACAGCCGGAAGGAACTTGAAGTAGAAGTCGGTCTTCTGGGCGGGCTCCGGAACCGGCAGTGCCCCGCTCACCGCGCCGCGCACCTCGACGAACGCGATGCCGTGCCGCGCCAGCGACGCCCGTACGACGAGGCCGTCCCGCTCGACCGTCACCTCGCCCAGCTTCTTCGGCTCGCCGAAGACCTCGCGGCCGCCGATGAGGGCCCGCTCGTGGGTCATCGGCATGACCAGCGGATACCAGCCCTCGACGCCGTCGTGCGCGGCGGCGACGGCGACCGAGCCGGCGCCCAGCGGATAGCCGGGAAGCTCGACCTTGCTGATGTTCACCCGCACCAGTGGGCGCCCGGTGGGCTTGAGCGGCGGCGGCAGCACGGCCGCCACCGCGTCCGGGTCGCTCTCCCAGACGGCCACCACGCCGGTGGACCAGATGTCGGGCAGTGCGGAGTTCGCGGTGCGCGCGGCGGCGATCTCCGCCTCGGTCCGCGCGCCGTACCGTACGCGTGCCATGTGGTACCACCCTTCGTCGACTCTGACGTGCCGGGGGCCCGGCGGCTCGGCCGCTGATCTCGACAGTCGCCGACAGCGGTCCGGCAGCGGCCTGTAACACTGTTACAACCGACGCCGATGAAGGTAAAGAGGCGTGCACGCCGACGACTTGGCCGACGAGCGTGCCGGGGACTTGGGGGCACTCATGGCGAGACCGTCACTCAGCCGCGACGAGATCCTGGAAGCCGCCGCGAAGCTGGTGAAGCAGCAGGGTCCGGCGGCCCTGACGATGCGCAAGCTCGCGGCCGAGCTCGGCACGGCGGTCACCTCGATCTACTGGCACGTGGGCAATCGCGAGTCGCTTCTCGACGCCCTCGTCGAGCGCACCGTCGCCGACCTCGGCGAGCTGCGCCCCACCGGCCGTACCCCGACCCAGCGCATCGTCTCCGTGGCCCGCGCCCTGCGCCACCGGCTGCGCGGCCATCCGCACCTCGTGGCGATGGTGCACGAACGCGGTCTGACCGAGCAGATGTTCCTGCCCGCCCAGGAGGTGCTGGTGCGGGAGGTGCACGCGGCGGGCCTGCGCGGGGCGCGCGCCGCCGAGGTGGTGCGGGCCGTGCAGTTCCACGTCGTCGGCCACGTCCTCGTCGAGCGCAACCGTGAGCGCGCACCCGTGCAGCGGCCCGGCGAGGAGGAGCTGTGGGGTGCGCGTACGGCGGACGGCGACCCGGAGCTGGCCCGCGCACTGGCGGCGCCGATCGACACGGAGAAGCTGTTCACCCTGTCCGTACGGGCGCTGGTGACGGGGTTGCTCGAAGCGCCGCCCCGCTGAGCCCACGACTGGAGCGGCCGTCAGTTCGACCACCAGTTCAGCCGTCAGTTCGGCGCCCGCTCTTCCGTCAACTCGTACAAATAGGACGGATCGGGGAGCGGGGGGTCGGCTAGGTCCGACAACAGGCCGACGGCGCATGCCCCGTCGAGGGCCGCAGGTCATGGCCCGTACGGGGACTGTCAGTCGGGGCCCGTATCCTCAATGACCATGCTCGAAGACCTGACGACCGCAGCGCCCGCGGGACCGTGGCCGGCCGCGTATCCGAAGGGGTACGCGGTCGTCGACGTGGAGACCACCGGCCTCGCCCGGGACGACCGGATAGTCTCGGCCGCCGTCTACCGGCTGAATGCGCGCGGCGAGGTCGAGGACCACTGGTACACGACGGTCAACCCCGAGCGCGACCCGGGACCGGTGTGGATCCACGGCCTGACGAGCGACGCACTGTCCGGCTCACCGCTCTTCGGCGACATCGCCGAGGAGTTCGCGGACCGGCTCGCCGACCGCGTCCTCGTCGCGCACAACGCCGTCTTCGACTGGTCGATGATCGCCCGGGAGTACGCGCGCGCGGAGCGCACCGCCCCGGTACGCCAGCGCCTGTGCACCATCGCGCTCTCCAAGGAGCTGGGACTGCCGCTGCCCAACTACAAGCTGGAGACGCTGGCCGCGCACTTCGGCGTCGTACAGCAGCGCGCCCACCATGCGCTGGACGACGCGCGCGTGCTCGCCGAGGCGTTCCGGCCGAGCCTGCACGCCGCCGCACGCGACGGGGTGCGGCTGCCGCTGCTGGAGTGCCGGCCGCTCACCGAGTGGTCGGACCGCCCGGTCGCCCCGCGGATCGGCCGCCAGTCCTCCTATCACCAGTCCTCCTACGGGGTGAGCAGTTGGCGGCCCTCGCGGAAGCGGCCGCCGTGCCCTTATCCCAACCCGGGACGGTACGAACCAGGCAAGCCGCTCAAGCAGGGCATGCGTGTGGCGTTCTCGGGCGACACGTCCGTCGAGCGCGACCTGCTCGAGGACCGGGCGGTCGAGGCGGGGCTTCACGTCGCGACGAGCCTGTCCCGGCTCACCAGCCTGCTCGTGACGAACGACCCGGATTCCGGCACCTCCAAGACCGCGAAGGCGAAGCAGTTCGGCACGCCGGTCGTGGACGAGGCCGCCTTCGGGCAGCTCCTCCAGGACGTGGCCCCGGCATCAGAGGGGTGACGGCAGGGGCGACCGGGTGATTGCCGGGCGACTCGCCCACGGATGGCTCGCCCCCTGCCGCCGCGGCAGCCCACCCTGTGGCGCATGGCACGTTGTGAGGTCTGCGGAAACGACTACGGGATGTCGTTCGAGGTGCACGCGCAGGGCGCGGTGCACGTCTTCGACTGCTTCGCGTGCGCCATCCACCGCATGGCGCCCCTCTGTGAACACTGCCGGGTCCAGATCATCGGCCAGGGAGTCGAGGTCGACGGCCACTGGTTCTGCGGGGCTCACTGCTCCCGCGCGGAGGGGAAGGTGGGAATCGTCGACAAGGTGTGAACGACAAGCGTGAACGGCACGGTGTGAGCACCGGGAACGCATCGCGGAGCAGGGAACGCACTGGGGGTACGCGGCCCCCTACGGGAGACCCTCCCGTAGGGGGCCGATCGGTGCCAGGTACCGTCAATGGGGTGTACCGCTTCCTGTTGTCCCGGCAATGGGTGATCCTCACCCTCGTGACCCTGGCGCTCATCCCCACGATGGTCGAGCTGGGCTTCTGGCAGCTGCACCGGCACGAGCACCGTGTCGCGCAGAACAAGCTGATCTCCGACGCGCTGTCCGCGAAGCCGGTGCCCGTGGAGCAGCTCACCTCGCCGGGGCACACCGTGCCGCACTCCGAGCTGTACCGGCGGGTGACTGCGACCGGGACGTACGACACCGCGCACGAGGTCGTCGTGCGGCGCCGCACCAACTCCGACGACGAGGTCGGCTTCCATGTCCTGACCCCGTTCATCCTCGACGACGGACGGGTGCTCCTCGTCAACCGCGGCTGGATCCCCGCGGACGGTCCGCAGACCGCCTTTCCGAAGATCCCCGCCCCGGCGAAGGGCGAGGTCACCGTCACCGGGCGGCTCATGGCCGACGAGACGACCGCCGAGAGCGGGATCAAGAACGTCCAGGGGCTGCCGGACCGGCAGATCATGCTGATCAGCGGCGGGCAGCTGGCGAAGAGCCTCGGCGGTCGGGAGGTGCTCGGCGGGTACATCGAGCAGGTGTCGCCCGAGCCCAAGGGGGGCAGCCCGGAGCTGATCGCTGAGCCCGACCACAGCAGCATCGGGCCGCACATGGCGTATGCCGTTCAGTGGTGGCTGTTCGCTGCCGGGGTGCCGGTCGGGTGGGTCGTTCTCGTTCGCCGGGAGCGGCGGGATCGGGCCGAGGCGGCCGCGCGGCCGGCGGAGACGCCGGCGCCGGCCACCGTGTAGCGCTTAGATCTCCCCCGCCCCTTCCCGTAACCAGGGGCTCCGCCCCTGGACCCCGATCGCCCTTCGGGCTCGTCCTCAAACGCCGGACGGGCTATTCAAGCCAGGCGCTCCCGCCAGTACAAGAACGTCCGTTCCGCATCCGGCAACAGGTCCCACGGATGCCGTGTCATACGGCGGCCGATGCGGCGGAAGACCGGTCCCGCCTCGGCCGTGCGCTGCATGCGGATCAGGGCGAAGGCGAGGAGGTTGAGGTCGGCGAGCGCTTCGGCGTGGGGCGGGGTCGGTGTGTGGAACCAGCCCTTCATGGCCGCGTCGAGCTCCTCCGCGGCCCTGGGCTCGTTCCAGTGACGGCCTGCCGCCACGGCGTCGAGGGACTGCTGCCCGAGGCGGTGGGCGACGAGTTCAGCGCGTGCCGCGACGGGCAGCAGCGCCAGCGGTGAGCCGTGCGGGGCGCGGGATGCGGTGTGCGCGGCGAAGTCCATCATGTCGAGGACCGTTCCGTGTCCGCGCGGGGACAGGTAACCCACCAGCCGGTGGTGGGCGGTCCTGTTCCACGGGTCGCGGGCGACCGCCTCCCTCCATACGGGAACGGCGTCCGCGACCGGAACGGCGAACGCGTACATCAGGGACAGCAGGGCGAGCCACGGCGTCGGGTCCTCCGGGCAGGCGTCCGCGGCGCGCAGACAGGCCTCCTCGGCCTGCCTGGCGGCGCCCCAGCCCTCGGCCGCCGCGCGCGCCGCGCTCACGCAGGCTCGCAGGACGAGGGCGTCCCCGTCTCCTGGCTGGTCGGCGGCCCAGCGCTCGGAGACGACGGGCGGCAGGGCGAGCGCCAGGACCGAGATGCGGTGCACCCGGCGGTCCCAGTCGCGTCCTGTGGCGCGCAGCAGCTCGGCGACGGGCCCCCAGACGGGGCGCGTGCGGCCGGCGCCGAGGCCGTGGAGCTGCTGCTCGGGGCGGACTTCGGCGAGCGTCCGGTGCAGTTTGCGGTCGTCGAGTTCTGGGCGGATCAGCAGGGGTGGTCTGCGTAGCGGCATCGGGGTCTCGCCAGGGGAGAGCAGGGAAGGCGGGCGCTTTGCGGTGCGGGGCGGGCGCCCATCAGGGCAGGGAGTCGCGCCCGCCCCGCGGTCTCGGTGTTCCGTTGCCCGCCCGGGTCTTCCCGGGCGGGCTCCGGCTCAGCAGCAGCGGCTGTGCGCGTGCTGCTCCCGGTGCCGCGTGCGCAGCACCTCGTACTCACGGCGGGTCGGCAGCGGGGCGCCCGGGTGGGCCCGGCCGTGCCGCTCGCAGTAGCGGTCGTACTCCGCCTCGCCGGTCAGCTCCCGCAGATACCAGCGGACGGCCCCGGCCAGCCTCCGGACACGGCCGCTCCCGAACCGACCACTCATGGACCGACCGCTCATGAGCCAGCCGCTCATGAGCCGGCGCCCACGACGGCCGGCTCCTCGGCATGCCGGCTGCCGGGTTCCTCGATGCGGGACTCGACGTACGGCGCCTCGGTCGTCGGCAGCGGTGCGGCGGAGCGTACGGCGCGTGCGCAGACCACGGCCGCGTTGGCGATCACCACGGCGACGAGAAGCAGGAACAGGGCGATCAGCACGCCGTCGACGGTGGAGTTGGTGACCACGGTGTGCATCTCTTCGAGGGTCTTGGCGGGCGGTAGGACCTGTCCGGCGTCGATGCCGTCGACGTACTTGGAACGCTGGGCGAAGAAGCCGACGCGCGGGTCGTCGGAGAAGATCTTCTGCCAGCCGGCGCTGAAGGTGATCGCGACCACCCAGGCCAGCGGGATGCCGGTGACCCAGGCCCAGCGCAGCCGCCCGGACTTGACGAGCACGGTGGTGCAGACGGTGAGGGCGATGGCGGCGAGGAGCTGGTTGGCGATGCCGAAGAGCGGGAAGAGCTGGTTGATTCCGCCCAGCGGGTCGGTGGCGCCGGTGTAGAGGAAGTAGCCCCAGGCGGTCACGACGAGCGCGCTGCACAGCCAGATGCCCGGCTTCCAGTTGACCCGGCCGATCGGCTTCCAGACGTTGCCGAGCATGTCCTGGAGCATGAAGCGCCCGACCCGGGTGCCCGCGTCCACCGTCGTCAGGATGAACAGCGCCTCGAACATGATCGCGAAGTGGTACCAGAAGGCCTTCATCGCCGTGCCGCCGAAGACCCTGGAGAAGATCTCCGACATGCCGACCGCGAGCGTCGGCGCCCCGCCGGACCGGGCGATCAGGGTCTGCTCCTCAACCGCCTTGGCGGCGGCGGTCAGCTGGTCGGGGGTGATCGTGAAGCCGAGGCCCGCCACGGCGTGCGAGGCCGACTCGGCAGTGGTGCCGAGGAGCGCTGCAGGCGCATTCATCGCGTAGTACAGGCCCGGCTCGAGGGT
Source organism: Streptomyces sp. NPDC002896 (assembly GCF_040295225.1). Taxonomy (NCBI): domain Bacteria; kingdom Bacillati; phylum Actinomycetota; class Actinomycetes; order Kitasatosporales; family Streptomycetaceae; genus Streptomyces; species Streptomyces sp. NPDC002896. The sequence continues at coordinate 52,203 of NZ_JBEOVA010000034.1, forward strand.
GGCCGCGGCGATCAGCGCCATGATCGCGACGAACGACTCCATCAGCATCGCGCCGTAGCCGATGAGCCGGACCTGGGACTCCTTCTGGATGAGCTTCGGCGTGGTCCCGGAGGCGACCAGCGCGTGGAAGCCGGAGAGCGCGCCGCAGGCGATGGTGATGAACAGGAACGGGAACAGCGAGCCTGCGAAGACCGGACCAGTACCGGAGGACGCGAAGCCGCTGACCGACGGGGCGTGCAGGACCGGAGCGGCGACGATCACTCCGACCGCGAGCAGCGCGATCGTGCCGATCTTCATGAAGGTGGAGAGGTAGTCGCGCGGCGCGAGCAGCATCCACACGGGGAGTACGGAGGCGACGAAGCCGTAGCCGACCAGACAGAAGACCAGGATGGTCGGGCTCAGCGTGAAGGTGTCGGCCAGCGAGGACTCCTGGATCCAGCTGCCGCCGATGATGGCGAGCAGCAGCAGGGCAACACCGATCAGGCTGGTCTCGATGACCCTGCCCGGTCGCAGCATGTGCAGCCAGAAGCCCATGAACAGGGCGATGGGGATCGTCATGGCCACCGAGAAGGTGCCCCACGGGGAGTGGGCGAGGGCGTTGACGACGACGAGGGCCAGCACACCGAGCAGAATGATCATGATGGCGAAGACGGCGATCAGGGCCGCCGCACCGCCCGCCTTGCCGATCTCCTCGCGGGCCATCTGCCCGAGCGACTTGCCGTCGCGCCGCATGGACAGGAAGAGCACCACCATGTCCTGCACCGCCCCGGCGAAGATCACTCCGGCGACGATCCACAGGGTGCCGGGCAGGTAGCCCATCTGGGCCGCGAGCACCGGTCCGACCAGCGGCCCGGCCCCGGCGATCGCGGCGAAGTGGTGGCCAAGAAGGACCCGGCGGTCGGTCGGCTGGAAGTCCACGCCGTCCTCGAGCCGCTCTGCGGGAGTGGCCCGTCGGTCGTCCGGCCTCAGGACCCGCCGGGTGATGAAGCGTGAGTAGAAGCGGTAGCCGATGGCATACGAACCGAGGGCCGCCACCAGCAGCCAGACGGCGGAGATCTTCTCGCCCCGGGCGAGGGCGAGCACGCCCCAGCCGATCGCGCCGGCGATGGCCACAGCGGTCCACAGCAGGACCGACCGAGGCGTCATACGGGCACGCGGGGATGGGGAAAGCTGCCCAGGGGATTCCGGGTGACCGGATTCGGGCATGGCGGACACAGGCATGGCGGCTCCTCACCGTGGCGGTGTGTGGGGTGGTACGAGGACCGGGACGCGCCCGGAATCAGGGACGGCGGCGTTCGCTCCTGGTCAGCGCATGTGCGGCATGCAGGCAGAGGCCGCACCCCGGTATCCAGGCGAGCTGGTACCAGTAGAAGAACGGCATCCCCCCGAGCCGCGGGCTCGCACTCGCGTACCAGGGGACCCACAGCAGCCCCGCAGCGGGAGCGAGCAGCAGGACGGCGACGGCGACGCTTCGTATCCGGTGGTGACCGGTCCGTGCCATGACCTGCACTCCTCTCCCGCCAGCTGTCGGTCTGTGCAAGAGTTGCGCACCCGGTGGAACCGGTTGACAGTGAATTTTCCAGAAGATTTCCGCCGGTTTTCTGTCATCGAAATGGGCCTGCCGCGCAACTCCACCCCGAGGGTCCAGGCACACCAAGGACGGTGACCCATGGCGGATGGCGCCATGACCGCGACGTTCCTCGCCGTGATCGGCGGGGCGTCGCTGCTCGCCGTCACGGCCCGGCGCCTGCATCCCAGCGGCCGGCTTCCCTCGCTGGAGGGCTGGGCGCTGGCCGACCGGGGGCTCGGGCCCGTGTGGACCTGGCTGCTGCTCGGCGGCACGATCTTCACCGCGTACACCTTCACCGCCGTACCGGGCCTTGCGTACGGCAACGGCGCACCGGCCTTCTTCGCGGTGCCCTACACGGTGATCGTCTGCCCGCTCGCCTTCCTCCTGCTGCCCCGGCTGTGGGACGTGGCCCGCCGCCACGGCTATGTCACCGCCGCCGACTTCGTCCGCGGACGCTACGGTTCGCCGCCGCTGGCCCTGGTGGTGGCTCTGACCGGGATCCTCGCGACGATGCCTTATCTGGCGCTGCAGCTGCTCGGCATACGCGCGGTGCTCACCGCCGGGGGCGTCTATCCGCGGGGCGCCGCCGGCGACCTGGTGATGGTCGCGCTCTTCGCCGGACTCGCGGTGGCGACCTACCGGCAGGGCCTGCGCGCGCCCGCGGTCATCTCCGCCCTGAAGGCGGTGGCGGTCTTCACCTCGGTCACGGTCGTCTGCTGGCTGGTCCTGGAACGGCTCGGCGGTCCGGGGGCGGTCTTCGACACTGCGGCACACCGGCTCGCCGAGGCGGGCGCGGGCCGGAATCCGCTGCTCCTCTCCCCCGCGCAGCAGCCCGCCTACGCCACGCTCGCCCTGGGCTCCGCGCTGGCCCTGCTGATGTACCCGCACGTGCTGACCGCCGGTTTCGCCGCCTCGGGACCTGCCACCCTGCGCAAGGTCTCCGTGGCACTGCCCGCGTGGACAGCGCTCCTCGCCTTGTTCGGCCTGCTCGGCATCGCGGCCGTGGCGGCGGGGGTACGCGCCCCGAAGGGCGGCGCCGAGGCGGCAGTTCCGATGCTCGTCGACCGCCTCATGCCGGCACCGCTCGCCGGGCTGGTGTTCGCCGCGATCACCGTGGGGGCGCTGGTCCCGGCCGCCGTGATGTCGATAGCGGCCGCGACCTCCTTCGTACGGAACGTCTACGTCGAGTACTTCCATCCCACCGCCACGCCCAAGCGGCAGGTGCGGATCGCCAAGGCGGTCTCGCTCACCGCGAAGGTGGGCGCGGTCGCGTTCGTGTTCGGCCTGCGCGACCAGGACGCCATCAATCTCCAACTGCTCGGCGGCGTATGGATTCTGCAGATCTTCCCCGCCGTGGCCGTCGGCCTGTTCACCGGCCGGCTGCATCCGCGGGCCCTGCTCGCCGGGTGGGCGGTGGGGATGGCGTCCGGCACCGTGATGGTGGTGCGCGAGGGGTTCTCGTCCGTCGTGCCGTTCGGCCCCGCCGACCAGCCGCTGGAGATCTACGCCGGGCTCGTGGCCCTTCTTCTCAACCTGACCGTCGCCGTGGTCACTTCCACGGCTCTCGAACGCCTCGGCGTCCCTCGCGGCGCCGACGCAACCGACCTGCCGTCCCGCCTGGCCCTCAGGCGACGCCCCGAGACGGGAGCGAGCAATCCGTGAGAACGAGACAGGACACCCCGGTCAAGCTGCCGCAGCCTGCACCGGCCACGAACCCGGCGGCCATGGAGGCCACGTCGGCCCCGGCCGAGCACGCGGCCGGCCCGCCCGCCCTGGCGACCACGGTGAGCGATCCGGCCGACCTCGAGCGGGAGGCCGCCCTCGCCGACCTCTTCGACCGGCACTACGCCTCGATGCTGCGCCTCGCGGTCCTGCTCGGCGCCGACGATCCCGAGAACGTGGTGGCCGAGGCCTACTACCAGATCTACCGGAAGTGGCGACGGCTGCGGGACGCCGAGGCAGCCGAGGCGTATCTGCGCTCCACGGTGTGCAATCTGACCCGTATGCGCATACGCCACCTCCAGGTCGCCCGCAAGCACGCGGAGACGCCGCCGACGGAGGTCGTCGCCTCTGCGGAGAGCACCGCACTCCTCCAGGACGACCAGCGTGTGCTGATCAACGCACTCCAGCAGCTGCCGGCCCGGCAGCGCGAAGCGCTCGTCCTGCGCCACTGGCTCGGTCTCAAGGAGAGCGAGATCGCCGCCGCGATGGGGATCTCCTGCGGCTCCGTCAAGACGCACACCTCGCGCGGCATCGCCGCCCTGACCCAGGCGATGGAGGCTCGGCGATGAACGACACCACACCGGACAGGACGGAACAGGGCTGGGCGGAACAGGACGAGATGGCATTGGACAGGACGGAAGAACTGAGCAAGACGGAACCGGGCGGAGTGGACTCCGGCCGGACCGGACAGGGCAGGACCGAACTCGAGCTGCAGGCGGCCCTGGAGGCGCTGGCCGGCGGCGTGCAGGCCGCCCCCGACGCCTACCGCACGGCCCGCGGTGACTGGCTGCGCCGCGAGCGCCGGCGGCGTCTCGTCCTCGCCGTGCTGATCACCGTCGTCTTCGCCCTGGCGACGCTGATCGGCCTGTGGGTCCTCAACCAGGCCCCGTCCGACCCCGGGGTCATCTTCTCCGGCGCCCGCACGGCCGCCCAGTCCGCCGTCGGGCCTGGCTGACACGATGTCAGCCGGAGCTGAACCCCACCGCTCGGCGGGACCCGCGGCTCCCGAGGCCGGTGAGCCGGCGGGGCCTGATGCCGGTGACCCCGCGGGACCCGATGCCGCCGGATCCGGTCACCCGCCCAGAGGCCCGTCCGGGTTGGCATCGGTCTCTGCCGGGAATCCGGCAGACGTGCACCGACCCATAGAGGACTACGCGCTGATCGGCGACCACCAGACGTCCGCCCTCGTGAGCAGGCACGGCTCCATCGACTGGCTGTGCCTGCCCCGCTTCGACTCGCCCGCCTGTTTCGCCGCGCTGCTGGGCGACGAGGAGAACGGGCACTGGCGTATCGCACCGAAGGGCGAGGACGGCCCCTGCACCCGCCGTGCGTACCGCCCGCGCTCGCTGGTCCTGGACACGGTCTGGGAGACCGCCACCGGCACGGTCCGCGTCACCGACCTGATGCCGCAGCGCGACCGCTGCCCCGATGTCGTACGCATCGTCGAGGGCCTCTCCGGCGAGGTCACGATGCGCAGCACGCTTCGGCTGCGCTTCGACTACGGCTCCGTCATCCCCTGGATGCGCAGGACCGACGGCCATCGCGTGGCCGTGGCGGGCCCCGACTCGATGTGGCTGCGCAGCGAGCCCGAAGTGCAGACGTTGGGCAAGGATTTCGGTACGCACTCGGAGTTCACGGTCGGCGAGGGCGAGAAGGTGGCGTTCGTGCTCACCTGGCACCCCTCCCACGAGCCGCGCCCACCGCAGTGCGACCCGCACCAGGCGCTGGCCGACAGCCTCGAGGACTGGCAGGCCTGGGCGGACCAGTGCCGGTACAAGGGCCCGCACGCGGACGCGGTCCTGCGCTCCCTCATCACCCTCAAGGCCCTCACGTACGCGCCGACCGGCGGCATCGTCGCCGCCGCCACCACCTCGCTCCCCGAGGAGATCGGCGGAGTGCGCAACTGGGACTACCGCTACTGCTGGCTGCGCGACTCGACGCTCACCCTGGGCGTGCTGCTGGCCGCCGGCTACCTCGACGAGGCCGAGGCGTGGCGGGACTGGCTGCTCCGCGCGGTCGCGGGCAGCCCCGGCGACCTGCAGATCATGTACGGCCTGGCGGGCGAGCGCCGGATCCCGGAGTACGAACTGCCGTGGCTGCCGGGGTACGCGGACTCGCCCCCGGTGCGGATCGGCAACGAGGCGGTGCAGCAGCTGCAGCTCGACGTGTACGGCGAGGTCGTCGACTCGTTCATGCTGGCCCGCCAGGCGGGTCTGCCGCCGAAGCCGCACGCGTGGCAGGTGCAGCTCCGCCTGCTGGAGTTCCTGGAGTCCGTCTGGCAGGAGCCGGATTCGGGGCTGTGGGAGGTGCGCGGCCCGCGCCGCCACTTCGTGCACTCCAAGATCATGGTGTGGGTGGCCGCCGACCGTACCGTACGTGCGCTGGAGGCTGACCCGAGGCTGCGCGGTGACATCAACCGCTGGCGCGCGATGCGGGACGCGGTGCACCGCGAGGTGTGCGAGCGCGGCTACGACGAGGAGCGGGGCACGTTCACGCAGTCCTACGGCTCCCGCGAACTGGACGCCGCCCTGCTGCTCATCCCGCGCGTCGGGTTCCTGCCGCCGCAGGACCCGCGGGTGGCCGGGACCATCGAGGCGGTGCGCAAGGAACTCGGCCACAACGGCTTTCTGCGCCGCTACAGCACGGACCAGACGAACGTCGACGGACTGCCCGGCAGCGAGGGCGCCTTCCTCGCCTGCTCCTTCTGGCTCGCGGACGCCCTGCACCTGACGGGACGTACGCAGGAGGCGCGCGAGCTGTTCGAACGGCTGGTGGGGCTCTGCAACGACGTGGGCCTGCTCGCGGAGGAGTACGACCCCGTCCACCGCAGGCAGCTCGGGAACTTCCCGCAGGCGTTCAGCCACATCGGCCTGGCGGGGGCCGCTTTCACCCTGTTCGGGACCGAGGAGGCAGGATAGGGGCCATGGATCTTGGACTGAAGGACCGTGTCTACGTCGTCACCGGAGCGACCCGGGGCCTCGGCAACGCGGCGGCGCGCGAGCTCGTCGCGGACGGCGCGAAGGTCGTCATCACCGGCCGGGACGAGAAGCGCGTCGCCGATGCCGCCGCCGAACTGGGCGCGAACGCCGTCGGCGTGGCCGCCGACAACGCGGACCCCGCCTCCGCCGGCCACCTCATCGCGGCCGCGCGGGAGCACTTCGGGAGCTTCGACGGCGTACTGATCAGCGTCGGCGGACCGGCACCCGGCCTTCTCGCCGACAACACCGACGAGCAGTGGCAGGCGGCGTTCGAGTCCGTCTTCCTGGGGGCGGTACGGCTGGCGCGTGCGGCCGCTGCGGAGCTCGGCGAGGGCGGCGTCATCGGCTTCGTCCTGTCCGGTTCGGTGCACGAGCCGATCCCCGGGCTGACGATCTCCAACGGTCTGCGGCCGGGCCTCGCGGGCTTCGCCAAGTCGCTCGCCGACGAGCTCGGCCCGCGCGGCATCCGCGTCATAGGCCTGCTGCCGTCCCGTATCGACACGGACCGGGTCCGCGAGCTGGACGCCCTCTCCGCCGACCCGGAGGCCGCCCGCGCGGCCAACGAGGCGAACATCCCGCTGCGCCGCTACGGCACTCCGGACGAGTTCGGCCGCACGGCGGCGTTCCTGCTGTCGCCGGCGGCGTCGTATCTGACGGGGATCATGCTGCCGGTGGACGGCGGGGCCAGGCACGGTTTCTGAGCGCCCCTTTTGGGCGCTCGGTTCGCCTCCGGAGCGCGCTGTGGCGAGTGAGCCCGGGTGCCGCGGGGGCTCTCCTCACGTCACCCGCTCCGCGCGGTGCCTGACCGCGCGGAGCTGGACCTCGGCGGGCAGCCGGTCCAGCCCGGCCGAGCCGCGGGCATGGGCCAGCGCCTCGCCGACCAGCTTCCGCAGCGCATCCCCGGGCGCGGCGAACGGCTCGAGCACCAGCCGCACGCGTGCCTCGGGTGCGTTGCGCCGCCCGGTCAGCGTGGCATGCGCCCGCTCGACACCGTCGAGCGCACCCGCCTCGCTCGCCAGGACGGACTCCAGGGCCCGCCCGCGCAGCAGCGCGCCCTCGCCGTCGCCGGTGTCGACCAGCACCTCGGCCAGCCGGCGCCGACGCAGCTGGGCCGTCAGCCACCACAGGGCGAGCAGCAGGCACACCGCGAGGACGGCGATGACGGTGGGCCACCACCAGCCTTCGTCCTGCCACCGGCTCCGGTCGGCGTCGCTCAGCAGCACGTCGCGCTTTCCGTCGTGGATCCACCACGACGGCGGGGTGACGCCGAGGCCGACGGCGAGCACCGAGCCGCCCAGTACGAGCAGCACCAGGCCGGCGATGCCCAGCAGCACGCGGTTGACCGTCCTCAGCACTGCTCTCACCCCTTCTTGCCGGGCCTGCGGACGTGCACGGAGAGGGCGGGGGCCCGGCCGAGCCCCAGCTCCCTCACGGCGTCCGCGAGCATGGTGTCCAAGTCGCTGCGCACATCGTCGAGTTCACGGAAGTGCGACACCGCGCGGACGTCGACTTTCTTACGCCTCGTACGCACCCGTACGGACTGCACTCCGGCGACCTTCATGGCCCGGTCGCGCAGCACCATGGCGGCGGCGTCGCGGTGCAGCCCGGACCGTACGTCGGGGTGCACGCGCCGCATGGGCAGGACCGCACGGCGGCCAGGTGTGGCGGCGAGCACCAGCAGCCACAGGCCCAGGGCGGCGGCCACCCCTGCGCCGGTCAGCACCCAGGTGTCGTCGAGGGGGCGTTCGGCGAGCTCGCGGGCGAGGGTCTTGCGCCACTGCATCGCGGGCCGGTCCGCGCGCACGGCCGCGACGTCGTACAGCATCAGCCCCGCACCGGCGAAGACCAGCAGCGCGAGCAACGCCGCGGGGATGCGGCGGGCGGACCAGAAGCGGCGGGGCCTGCGGTCGTCGCCCTCGGCGGTGGGCAGCGGTTCGTACGAGGCCGCGGACGCGGACTGGTCGAGCCCGTTCTGCGTCCCGCCCTCCTTCCGCTCGATGACCGGTAGAGGCTGGGTGCCGCCGGCCGAGCCGGACGGGCCTTGGGACTCACTCACCGTGTCCTCCCCTGTGCCGCGCTGCGCGCGTACGCCGAGTGCAGCCGCTCCACCTGGACGGCCACCTCGGGCACCTCCATCCCCGCCAACGCTTTTACCCGCTCGGCGACGCGCCGACGCACGGCACCGCACTGGCGTCCGATGTCGGATGGATAGTCGAGTTCGAGGCTGATCCGGACGCGGGCGTTCTGGTGGTGCACGGTGACCGTCGCATGCGGCGGCTCCCCGCCCTCGGGAACGGCGTCCAGCGCCTCTCGTGCCGCCCAGGCGGCGATCTTGGCGACGACCCGGTCGGCGATCCGGGTCGCGCCGCGCTCTGCAGGCTCGACGGACTGACCGGGCAACGACGTCACCGCCGCCGTTCGCCGCGGGTACGGAAGAATTCACCGGGTTCCAGATCCCCCTCCAGGAACCGCCCGGCGACGAATCCGACGGCGCCGAGCGCCGCCACCAGGAGGAAGGCTCCGAAACCGCCGAAGTATCCGGCGAACCCCAGCGCCATTCCGGCGATCAAGCCGATAATGGTCATGTTCATTGTGCGCTCCTCTGCGAGAGCCTCGAGAGCGTGCGGCAGGGGGGACGCCCGCATCGACGGCGAGCGTCACTCACGGACCAGGAACGCTCGCTACTGCAACCTCGTCTCGGGCTCTTCTTCCTCTTCCTCCGGGAGCTTCACATCGCTGACGGCGATGTTGACCTCCACGACCTCGAGCCCCGTCATGCGCTCGACGGCCGCGATCACGTTCTCCCGTACGTCGCGGGCGACGTCCTCGATCGACACGCCGTAGACGACGACGATCTCCAGGTCGAGCGCCGTCTGCACCTCGCCGACCTCCGCCTTCACCCCGCGCGTGGCGGACCTGTCACCACCGCCACCGCCAGGCACCCGCTCACGCATGGCGCCGAAGGTACGGGCGAGGCCGCTGCCCATCGCATGCACGCCGAAGCAGTCACGTGCCGCGAGCCCGGCGATCTTCTCGACGACGCCGTCGGCGATGGTCGTACGTCCCCGGGTGCCGGGGTCGCCGCCCCCGCGCCGCACCGGGCCGCCCTTCCTGCCCCGCTCCTCCGGCGACGCATGCTCGCGGGGCTCCGGGCCTTTCTGCTGTGTCGTCTCAGTCATCGCCGCTCATCCTTTTAGGAACCTTTTAGAAGGGGATGTACTTCTTTGTCCACATTAAGCGCGGTTTCCCCACTGCGCGCCAAAGATGCGGCAGGCTGGAGCAATGACGGCGGACCGATGGACACAGGCGGTGCGGCGACAGCTGGCCCTGGGCAGGCTGCTTCCCCTCGGTGGGCCGCGCGACGGGGCGTGGCTGGCGGAATCGGCGGCTGCCTCGGTACTGCGTGGAGCGGGCGACGCGCTGCCCGGCATCCGCCTCGGCGCGCTCCGCATCGCATCGGCCGACCCGGACGCAGCACAGGCACCGGCCGTACCGCCACCGCCGAGCGCCCTGCCGCCCGGCCCGCTCCGCGTCACCGCGGAGTTCGCCGCGGCGCCGACCGACCCCCTCCCGACGACGTCCGATCACCTGCGCGCGACCCTGTTCACCACGGCAACGCAGGACATCGGCCTGACGGTTACGGAAGTGGACCTTCGGGTGACGGCCCTGCTGGACCCGGAGCAGCCGGAGCCGACGGTGCCGGAACCTGCCACGCCGGAGTCTTCCGCCGCAACGGCACGCGACGACGAAGGGCTCGCCCCGCCGGCGGACGTGCACCCGGACGACGCCGCGGAGGCACGCTCCGAGCGGCCCGGGGAAGCGCAGCGCCCCGGCGGTCCGGCGGAGACGCAGGCCGAGGACCACCGTGCAGGCGCGTACGCGGAAGGCCCATCAGGGGCAGCCTCCGAAGGCCGGACGGGGAAAGGGGCTGCGGCCGCGCAGGCCCAAGGTCCCGCAGGCGCACACGCCGAGGGCCCTGCAGGTGCGCGCGCCGAAGCAGCGACCGGTCCCGGAGGCGCCGAAGGCGTCGCGGGAGCGCAGGCAGAAGGGCACCCTGCGGGCGAGGACGAGGCCGCGAAGCTCGGGCCGTCCTCGGGGCGGGCAGCGGAGTCGGCGCAGGCGCCGGGCGCGGACGGTGACGAGGCCCGGGTGGCTGCGGCGGTGCTGGGAGTGCCGGGTGTCGTCCGGCTGACGGGTACGCTCGGCGGCCGCGGGCGCGCGATTCACATCGAGGAGCACCCGCAGGTGGCACCCGATGCGGCCCTCCCGCGCCGGCACGTCCGCGTCGAAGTGGCAGCGTCGCGCGACCACCGCACCCTGGACGTGGCGATCGCGATCCGCGCAGCCGTCACCGACTCCCTGCCGAACCACCCGACGGTCGCGGTAATGGTGACAGAGCTGACGTGACGCCGGCGCGCCGGCAAGCCCCGTACCCGGCATACGGCGGGCGGAGCACGAAATCGACGAGCAGGGCATCGACAAGCCCAGGCCCGCCTCACCCACGCAACGACTCAACGCGCGGCGAACAGGCGACACGGCGCTACCGGCGAGGCAGGCTGCCCCTGCGGCGGGTGACCCGGGACAGCAGGCCGCCCGTGGGGCGGTCACCGGCGCGGCCGGCCACCCCACGGTTCGGTGGCATGCTCAGTCGCCGAGCCCCGCCAGGTCCCGCAGGCGACGGGCCTGGGCGGCGCGCTCGGCGGCGCGCTGAGCGTCGTAGTCGCGCGTCGTCGCGCCCTGGAGCAGCGCCTTCGTCTCGATCACCGCGTTCCGGGGCGCCGCGAGGAGCGCGGCCGCGAGGTCGCGGGCCGCGGCGTCCAGCTGGTCGCCGGGCACGACGAGGTTCGCGAGGCCGATGCGCTCGGCCTCGTCGGCGTGGACGAAGCGCCCGGTGGCGCAGATCTCCAGCGCCCGGGCATAGCCGACGAGCCCCACGAGCGGATGCGTCCCGGTGAGGTCGGGGACCAGACCGAGGCTCGTCTCGCGCATGGCGAACTGCACATCGTCGGCGACGATCCGCAGATCGCAGGCGAGAGCAAGCTGGAAGCCCGCCCCGATGGCATGGCCCTGCACAGCGGCGATCGTCACGATGTCGCTGCGCCGCCACCAGGTGAACGCCTCCTGGTACTCGGCGATCGCCGCGTCCAGCTGCTCGTCCGAGCCGCGGGCCAGGTCGATGAACGACGGCTCCCCGTCGAAGCCTTCGGGCGTGAACGCCTGCCGGTCGAGGCCGGCGGAGAAGGACTTGCCCTCGCCGCGCAGCACGACGACACGGACACTGCCCGGCAACGCCCGTCCGGCCTCGGCCAATGCCCGCCACAGTGCGAAGTTCTGGGCATTGCGCTTGGCCGGATTGGCCAACGTCACCGTGGCGATCGCCTCGTCGACGGTGAGCCGTACGCCGTCCTTGTCGAGTACCGGGTCGAGCGAAGCCATGGGGCGCCTCCGATGGGATGCAGTCGGGCAGGATGCCGTATCCGGACACCCGTAAGTGACTGCACAGTAACCACCCGGCCGATCACCGGACCGACCGGGTGGCCACCACCGAAGCCTTGGGGAGCCTCCCCAAGCGCGAGCCGGGAGGCCTCCGCCGTCAGGACGCGGCGGCCTTCTTGCCTCGCGTCGCCCCGCCGCGTCCCCGCAGCGTGACCCCGGACTCGCTCAGCATCCGGTGTACGAAGCCATACGAGCGGCCGGTCTCCTCGGCCAGTGCCCGAATGCTTGCACCGGAGTCGTACTTCTTCTTCAGGTCTGCCGCGAGCTTGTCGCGCGCGGCGCCGGTCACCCGGCTGCCCTTCTTCAGAGTCTCGGCCACCCGTGCCTCCTCATGGGAAGTGCGCTCTGGACTCTCATGATCACCCCTCCGGAGCTTCCTGGCCACCCATTCGGCAAGGTCCGTGGAACAAGGTTTGGGCCCACGGAACCGATCACCACGAGCGGAATTCCAGCTTCCGGCGACCGTTTCAGCCCGGGCTTCCCGAATTCACCGGCTAAATGGCAGGTCAGGGCCGTGTTGTAGCGCGACTCCGGCCCATGCCTGATCCGGCCGCGAAATCGATGTACGACACACCGCTGTATGAGGAGATCTCACACAGATGATGGATCACGGATCGGCCGAATGATCCATGCGCAGTGGATCAGCGAGTTCGATCAAGCAGAGCGCGGCACTGCCCGGCTGAAAACCGACCAAGCACGCCCGAGGTAAACGATCACGCTTGGCCGGGAAACCGGTCAGGCCAGGGCGACCAGGTCCGCGTAGTCGGCGCCCCACAGGTCCTCGACGCCGTCCGGGAGCAGAATGATCCGCTCGGGCTGGAGCGCCTCGACCGCTCCCTCGTCGTGCGTGACGAGCACGACCGCGCCCTTGTACGTGCGCAGCGCGCCGAGGATCTCCTCGCGGCTGGCCGGGTCCAGGTTGTTGGTCGGCTCGTCGAGCAGCAGGACGTTGGCCGAGGAGACCACCAGCGTGGCGAGCGCAAGGCGCGTCTTCTCACCGCCGGACAGCACACCGGCCGGCTTGTCGACGTCGTCGCCGGAGAAGAGGAAGGAACCGAGCACCTTGCGCACCTCAACCAGGTCCATGTCGGGCGCGGCCGAGCGCATGTTCTCCAGCACCGTGCGGTCCGGGTCGAGCGTCTCGTGCTCCTGCGCGTAGTACCCGATCTTCAGGCCGTGGCCCGGCATGACCTGGCCGGTGTCGGGCTTCTCGACCCCGCCGAGCAGCCTGAGGAGCGTGGTCTTTCCGGCGCCGTTCAGGCCGAGAATGACGACCCGGGAGCCCTTGTCGATGGCCAGGTCGACGTCGGTGAAGATCTCCAGCGAGCCGTACGACTTGGACAGGCCCTCGGCCGTCAGCGGCGTCCTGCCGCACGGCGCGGGCTCCGGGAAGCGCAGCTTGGCGACCTTGTCGGCCTTCCGCTCGGCCTCGAGACCGGCGAGCAGCTTGTCCGCGCGGCGGGCCATGTTCTGGGCTGCGACCGTCTTGGTGGCCTTGGCGCGCATCTTGTCGGCCTGGGCGTTCAGCGCGGAGGCCTTCTTCTCGGCGTTCTGGCGCTCGCGCTTTCGGCGCTTCTCGTCGGCCTCGCGCTGCTGCTGGTAGAGCTTCCAGCCCATGTTGTAGACGTCGATCTGCGAGCGGTTGGCGTCCAGGTAGAAGACCTTGTTGACGACCGTCTCGACGAGGTCGACGTCGTGCGAGATGACGATGAAGCCGCCTCGGTAGGTCTTCAGGTAGTCGCGCAGCCAGACGATCGAGTCGGCGTCGAGGTGGTTCGTCGGCTCGTCGAGCAGGAGGGTGTCGGCGTCCGAGAAGAGGATGCGGGCCAGCTCGATACGGCGCCGCTGACCGCCGGAGAGCGTATGAAGCGGCTGGCCGAGCACCCGGTCGGGCAGGTTGAGCGCGGCGGCGATGGTCGCGGCCTCGGCCTCGGCGGAGTATCCGCCCTTGGTGAGGAACTCCGTCTCCTGCCGCTCGTACTGCTTCATCGCCTTGTCGCGCGTTGCGCCCTTGCCGGTGGCGATGCGCTGTTCGTTCTCGCGCATCTTGCGGATCAGTAGGTCGAGGCCGCGGGCCGAGAGGATGCGGTCGCGGGCGAGTACGTCGAGGTCGCCGGTGCGCGGGTCCTGCGGCAGATAGCCGACCTCGCCGGACCGGGCGACGGTGCCGGCGGCCGGGATGCCCTCACCTGCGAGGACCTTGGTGAGCGTGGTCTTGCCGGCGCCGTTGCGGCCGACCAGGCCGATGCGGTCGCCCTTGGCGATACGGAAGGTGGCGGACTCGATGAGGACGCGCGCACCGGCGCGCAGCTCGATACCGGAGGCGGTGATCACGGACAGACTCCTGAGCAGGGTGGACGGCGGGATGGGCAGCTGAGTCAGATCACGCCGTCTAATGCGTGAGGAGAATGGCCATGCGGCGATTCTAACGGGGCCGTGCAACCGGTTTTTCTGCGCGCGGCGATTATCCGCCGCTGGGCGCTGTGTTGTTGCGCACTGTGCCTTCGCCTTCCGGGCCTGCGGCGGCGCTGCTCCTGCCGCCGGCGCCGCCGGGCCGCTCGTTGGCGAGGGGTGCGCGCCGCGGCACGATCCTGCCGAGCTCGTCGACCGCCACGACCTCCGCCGTCCAGGATGCGGCGGGGCTGCGGCACGGCTGCGCCACGAGGAGCGCACGGCCGTGCCGCACCGAGCGCGCGGGTTCGAAGGCGCAGCCCCGGCGCGCGGGCAGCACCCACCGCAGATCCCCGTCCGCGAGGCGGTACGCGGTGATGCGGTAGGGCGTGACGACGGCGAGCATGCGGGCGCCGGGAGCGAGCCGCTGCAGTACACCGGCTCCCTCACGCGCGCGTGCGGTGCGCAGCCAGTCGGCGGCCTCAGGGGCGGCACGGTGCCAGCGGACGGCGCGCCCGTCGTGGCGGGCCGTGTCGGTGACCAGGCCGTCGCTCCACAGCGTGACGGCGTGCCCGCGCACAGGGAGCACGGAGAGCGGCCTGTGCCCCTCGCGCGTATAGGCCCATCTGGTGCGTCCCGTTCCTGGGTCGTACGCCTCGACGGCTCGGCCCGTCGTCCGCAGCCGAGGTTCCGCGGCGCCCGGGTCCGCCACGCGCGCGTGGACGGCGAGGTGGTCTCCGTAGGGCGCGGGGCGCGAGAGATGGGCCGCAGTGATGAGGGGCACCGCGAGGAGGCCGAGGACCATGGGCAGTACGAGGCGGGAACGCCGACGGGAGCGACCGCCGGGCAACGGGGCCTGCGGAGCGGGCTGCTGCGGCGCAGGGGGCTGGGGCGCAGGCTGCCGGGGTGGGGGGTGCTGGGGAGCGAGAGCCTGGGCAGCCAGGGATTCGGGGGCGGATGACTTCGGGGCGGGCCGCGCCCGATGTCGTACGTAGGCGCTCACTTCGGTCGCGTCGAACGGCAGAGCCGCCACGCAACACCCCCTTCCGCACCGCCATCCGATATCCACAGGTATGCCCTGGAATGCCCGCGAATCAGGCGGAGAGCGTAGCCGCGGCTCCTGCGGCCGGGCCGCAGGAGCCCTGCCGACACGGCGCACGGGCGGGCAGGCGTCCCTCGTTCGGCGCCTCCAGGGCGTTGTCAGTGCCCGGTGCAAGACTGTGGAGCGGGTCACATTCCGGCGTCGAGCGGCGCCGGGCACCGGGAGAGAAGGGGTGATCGGCATGGCAGGCAGTGAGGGCGGACGTCCGGGCATCTGTCCGACGCTGTTGTACGCGGACGCGAAGGCGGCCATCAGGCTCCTCACCGAGGCCTTCGGCTTCACGGAGGTCGCTGTGTACGAGGGCGAGGACGGCTCGGTGTTCCACGCCGAGCTGGCCTATGGCAACGGCGTGGTGATGCTCGGTTCCAAGGGCCGCGGCGGCATCTTCGACCAGTCGATGAAGGGCGCGGGACCGGCCGGGGTGTACGTCGTCGTGGACGACGTCGACGCGCACCACCAGCGGGCCGTGGAGCACGGCGTGGAGATCCTGATGCCTCCGACGGACCAGGACTACGGCTCGCGGGACTACATGGCCCGGGACGCCGAGGGCAACGTATGGAGCTTCGGGACGTACGCCCCGGAGACAACGCCCTCCGCCTGATTCCCGTCCGCCGCGCTCCGGGTCGGCTATGCGCCTCCCTTGTGCACCTGGAAGGCGGCGCGGCGTACGGCCTTGGCGAGCGCCGGGTCGGGGTGGGCCGCGGCAAGGGCCACCAGCACCTGGACCGTGCGCGGGTGACCGACGGCGCGCACCTCGTCGAGGAGCGTCGGCACGGTGGGCTGCATCGCCGACTCCAGGTGACGTACGAGGAGTTGGGCCTCTCCGTGGTCGGCGACGGCCGCGGCGGTGTCCACCCACAGCCACGTCGACTCCTCGCGGGTGAGCACCGCATGGACGTCCTCGGGGTCCACACCCTCGTGCTCCGCGAGCCACAGCAGGGCGTAGGGCCGCAGCGACGGCTCCTCCCCCGCCGCTCTGACGTCCGCCTCTGCCGGGGCGCCGACGACACGCAGGGCCTCGAAGGCGAGGCCGCGCAGCAGCGCGTCCTCGCCGCGGGCGGCGTCCAGGAGTTCGGCCACGGCACTGCCCACGGGGCGGGCGGCGAGCCAGGCGCGGTACTCGGCACGTGCCGCGTTCGGGCGCAGCCGCGCGCACCCGCGCAGCATGTCCTCGGCGGGCTGCTCGATGTTCCCGGCGGGGCTCTGCGCGGCCACGCAGATCTGCTCGAGCTTGACCCAGACCGCCCAGCTGCCGAGGGGCGTGAGTGTGGCCTGCCCGTCGGAGCAGGTCAGTGCGCCGACGACGGCCAGCGCGTCGAGGGCCCAGTCGAGCAGCGGGGCCGGCGGGGTGTCCTCATGGCTCGCCTTGTGCGGGTCCCCGGACGCGGCGGCGCCGGGCTCGGAGGTCGCGGTCCCGGCGTCCGTGGACGAGGGTGTCACGGTCGCGGGTGACGCAAGCACGGCATGCGGGCCGTAGGGGATCTCGCAGCGCTCGGTGCGCAGCTCCATGACGCGCTGCTCGAGCAGGTCGAGGAGTTGCGACACGGGAACGGGTCCGGCGGACAGCTGGAGCAGGGACAGCACCTGCGGCATCGCCTCGACGACCTCGGCGACCGCGGCGGGCGCGAGCTCGTCCGGTGCGGGGTGGGCCAGCGACCAGGCGTCGAACAGGGCTACCCAGCCGCGCAGCACGGCGGAGTCGTCCCGGTCCCAGGCGCGCAGCCGCCAGCCGGGGCGTGCGACGTCTCCGTGCACCTCGACGAGCCCGGCGAGCCGTGCGGTGTCCCAGTCGGCACGGACCTGCTCGGGCGTCAGGTCCAAGTCGGCAGCGGCCCGTTCGGCAGTGGCGTCGGAGAGGGTGGCCCCGCCGTCGGTCGCGCCGTCGCGGCCGGGGCGCAGGGCGGCGTCGGCCCAGCGCGCGACCCGGACGGGGCCGGCCAGTCCGCTGCGCGCCATACGGGCCAGTTCCGCGGGCGGCGGAGTGCCCTCGGGAGGCCTGGGCGCGGGGCGGCGGGAGCGCCGCTCGGACACCGCTCGCGGGGCGGCGGCAAGCGTTCGTGGGCGGACGAGTCTGAGCCTGGAGTCGCGCGGGATACGGGACGTCACGGGAGCAGTCTTCCGGTTGACGGTCCGAAAACCCAAACGGAATGCCACGCGAGTAGAGATGGAGGCCGCAACAGCGGGTTGAGCGCACCTGAGCACCGTGAAGCGGAAGGTACGCCGACGGGGTCGGAGGTGCTCCGTCGGGTGACCGCATGCGCAGTCGGTCCACGAACGCGACGGCCGGGCGACGGGGCCACGGCGGCCACCAAGCGACCCGCCACCGGCCGGAAACCTCAAGCGTGCCGAAGGGGGCGCGCCGGGATGTGCGCCCGCAGCGGCTGGCGCACATTCCGGGTGACCTTATGGACGTACGGCTCGGCGCCGGACCGAGGACGCACATCCCGACGCGGCCCCGACCCACCGACCGGCCCGCCGGAGGCGCACCAGCCACCATGGCAGGCGACCACCCGCAGCCGCGATGTACGGCGGCTGGGACAGCCGCATCCGCCGCGCCGGACAAGGCCGGCTACATCAGAGGAGTGAGGAAGCGGCGCAGGGTCTCTTCGTACCGTGCGGGGTCGGCGTTCCACATGGCGCTGTGCGGTGCGTTCGACACGGTGTGCAGGGTGACCGTGTCGCGGCGGCGGTCGGCCAGCCGGCGGCTCAGTCCCCAGGGGGCGACGGCATCGTCGGGGCCGTGCAGCACGAGGGTCGGCACCTTCAGCGCCTCGGGGTCGAGGGCCTCGTCGATGGCGCCGCCGTGCAGGCCGGCGCGGCCCTGTGCCGCGCGGACGGCGAGCGGCAGCAGCGGCCCCGGCGTGCGACGGGCGGCGGCGAGGGCGCGCAGCGTGGCCTCCCAGCTGAGCACGGGCGAGTCGAGCACGAGCCCGGCGATCCGGTCGCGCAGCGCCGAGCGCGTGGCGGCGTGCAGGGCCATCGCGGCACCGGTGGACCAGCCGTGTAGCACGACGCGCTGCGCGCCGTACCGCACGGCGTAGCGGATGGCGGCGTCGAGGTCGCGCCACTCGGTGTCGCCGAGGTGGCAGAGCCCGTCCGGGGACCGGGGAGCGCCCGGATCCCCCCGGTACGCGATGTCGAGCACCGGATACCGCAGCCGGTGCATGAACTCCATGAGGACCATGGGGTGCTCGCGCGTGGTGCCGAGGCCGTGCACGTTGATCACCCAGCTGTCGCGGGCACCGGGCACGAACCAGGCGGGCAGGGGACCGAGTTCGCCGGGGATGTCGACGTCGGTGTACTCGAGCCCGAGGGCCGTCTTCGGGTTGCCGATGTGCACCTGCGGAGTGAGCCAGACGCGCGCGCCCGGCCTCAGCTCGCCGTAGGTGACTCGTTCGAGGCGCCGTACGACGGTGTCGGCGGGGTGTGGCGCTGTTTCCAGTACGTCGCCGACGACCGCATGGCAGCCTTCGCCGGTCAGGCCGTAGATGCCCGGACGCAGTGAGGCGAGGTCGCGGGTCAGCGTGACCTGTCCCGCGGCGGTGCCGTGGACGGTGAGCCGCGGCTCGGTGGGCAGCGGCCGCCCGGCGGGCGCCTTCAGGGCGGCGTCGCTGGCGAGCCGGCCGGCGGCGACCATGGCCGCGCCGGCGCCGATCACAGTGGTGACGGCCGCTGCCGTCGCTTTGGCGGTGCGCACGGCTCCAGTGTCGGTGCGGGGGCCTCTGGTGGCCAGCCGAACGGAGGGCTGGAGTGACGACGGCCTTGCGGCCATGCCCCGCCGTACCCCCGGCTGCACCTCGGTCATCGCCCGCCACACGGCGATGAGGGCCCGGATTGCGGGCGATACGGGCCCTTGGGGGCCGGTCGCCGCTCAACCCCGCGGCTGTCCGTACCCCCGCAGCTTCTCCTCCGCTTCCCGCAGTTGCCCGCCGGACAGAAGGGTGGGGGCGCGGCCCGGCAGGGCGCTCGCCGTCAGCCAGACTCGGCACATCCACTCGAGCTGCGCCGTCCGGTCGTAGGCCTGGTCGAGGGTGGCGCCATATGTGATGGTGCCGTGGTTCTGGAGTAGACAGCCCGTGCGGTCCGCCAGGGCGTGGAGCATTTTCTCGGCCAACTCGTCCGTGCCGTACAGGGCATAGGGGGCGACTCGCACGGGGCCGCCCAGCGCCGCCGCCATGTAGTGGATCAGGGGCAGCTCCGGTACGAGGGTCGAGACGGCGGTGGCGTGCACCGCGTGGGTGTGGACCACGGCCCGGGCGCTGGTGCTGCGGTAGATCGCAAGGTGCATGGGCAGCTCGCTGGTCGGGGCGAGGTCGCCGAGTACCTGGTTGCCGTCGAGGTCGACGGCGACGGCGTCCTGCGGGGTCAGCCGGTCGTACGGGACTCCGCTGGGAGTGACCAGCACGGTGCCGCCGACGCGCACCGACACGTTGCCCGAGGTACCGACGACCAGCCCTTCCGTCACGGTGCGCCGGGCCGTCGCAACGAGTTCGTCCCAGGCACTCTGCAGCGCATCCGCCTGCTCGCCCTTCGGCTCCTGGCCGCCCGCCCGGGCAACACCGCCCATGCCACCCCTTGCCGTCCGGCCCATGTCACCCATTGCCATCCGCCGTTCCGAATCCGCCCCGCCGACCGTCCTGCCTGCCGCGCTGCCCGGCCGCCACGCCACCCACCCTGCCAGCCGCCGCACCAGCGGCCACACCGGCCACCCCTTCCGGGCACGCACTGTTACGGCGGAGCCGCCGAATGTGACGCCGATCTTCCGCTGCCGTTAGGCCGCATATGCACACACACGCCCACACGGAAGCGGATTGGCCGGAGATCGACGGTCCGCGAAGGGGCCTCCGATACCCTCTGGTGGATTTGTCATGCACGTCGCCATCCGGGGGGAAATATGGCTCGTGATCACAAACTGTCCCGTCACCGTGCCCGCATCGCCGCCGTGTCCGCGGCGACGCTTGCGCTGGGGGCCACCGCACTCGCCGAGATTCCGGTTTCCGCGGCGGGCAAGCCGAAGGGACACGACGTCTCCTCGCACCAGAAGAACGTCGACTGGCAGAAGGCGCGGAGCAAGGGCTCGCGGTTCGTCTACGTGAAGGCGACCGAGTCGCACACCTACCGCAACCCGTACTACAGCCAGCAGTGGAACGGGGCCCGCAACGCGGGCATAGTCCGCGGCGCTTACCACTTCGCGCTGCCTAACAAGTCGTCCGGCAGGACACAGGCGCAGTACTTCGTGCGCAACGGTGGGACGTGGAAGGCGGACGGCTGGACGCTGCCGCCCGCCCTCGACATCGAGTACAACCCGTACAGCTCGAAGAAGTGCTACGGCATGAGCAGGACCAAGATGGTCGCCTGGATCAGGTCCTTCAGCGACGAGGTGAAACGGCTGACCGGCCGCCGGCCAGTGATCTACACGAACACGAACTGGTGGAAGAAGTGCACCGGCAACAGCGCCGCCTTCGCCTCGAACCACGCCCTATGGCTCGCGCGCTACAGCTCGTCGGCCGGATCCCTGCCCGCAGGGTGGCAATACTGGACCTTCTGGCAGCACGACAACAGCGGCAGCCTGCCAGGTGACCAGAATCTCTTCAACGGCTCGATGACGACGCTGAGGAAGTTCGCCCGGGGGTAGTCCGGGGCAGACCGAGCCCGGCGGAATGCGCGGTTCCGCTGCAATTCCGGGCCTCCGCCGACCGTCATGATCAACTGTGCCGCCACTTCGGACGCAACCGGAGTGGCGGCACGCCAGTTCGGGCCACCCTGCGGCCCCACCCAGTTCATCTTCCGTTCACTCAGGTTGCCTACGGTCCACGAGCCACTGACGTCAAACAGAAGCCCGGGTAAATGGAACACATCACGCTTCTCCTCGGGATCGTGATCGTTACCGCTCTCGTGTTCGATTTCACGAACGGTTTCCACGACACAGCCAACGCGATGGCCACGACCATCTCGACAGGCGCTCTTCGACCAAAGACGGCGGTGGCCATGTCCGCCGTGCTGAACCTCGTCGGAGCCTTCCTCTCCGTGGAGGTCGCCAAGACGATCTCCGGCGGCATCATCAACGAAGAAGGCATCAAAACCGAGGTGATCTTCGCGGCCCTCGTCGGCGCCATCCTCTGGAATCTGCTGACCTGGCTTCTGGGCCTTCCCTCCAGCTCGTCCCACGCCCTCTTCGGCGGCCTGATCGGCGCCGCCGTGATGTCCGCGGGCTGGTCGTCGGTCAACGGCAGCACCGTCGTCACCAAGGTGCTGATCCCGGCCGTCGCCGCGCCGGTCGTCGCCGGTGTCGCCGCGATGCTGGCCACCCGCCTGACGTACCGGATAGGCAGCCGCGCCGACGACAAGGCGACGGCGCCGGGCTACCGCGCGGGACAGATCGCCTCGGCCGGCCTCGTGTCGCTCGCCCACGGCACCAACGACGCGCAGAAGACCATGGGCATCATCACGCTCGCCCTGGTCACGGGCGGCGTCCTCGCTCCCGGCTCCAACCCGCCGGTGTGGGTCATCGGCTCCGCCGGTCTCGCCATCGCGATGGGCACCTACCTGGGCGGCTGGCGCATCATCCGCACCATGGGCAGGGGCCTGACCGACCTGGCGCCGCCGCAGGGCTTCGCCTCGCAGACCAGCGCCGCGACCGTCATCCTGGCCTCCTCCCACCTGGGCTTCTCCCTCTCCACCACCCAGTCCTGCTCGGGTGCCGTGATGGGCGCGGGCATAGGCCGCAAGGGCGGCGTGGTCCGCTGGTCGACCGCGACCCGGATGTTCGTCGCCTGGGTACTGACGCTGCCGGCCGCCGGTCTCGTCGGCGCGGCCGCCGAGTTCCTCACGAAGCAGGGCACGTGGGGCGTCATCCTCACCGGTGCGCTGCTGGTCATCGGGGCCGGTGTGATCTGGGCGCTGTCGCGCCGCCAGCCGGTCACCCACGACAACGTCAACGACGTCAGTGACGACGACAGCGGCCCCGCCGCCGGCGACGACAGCACCGGCCACGCCGGCGGCGCCGACGTGGAGACCGTGGGCACCCTCACCGCCGCGATCGAGGGCGACCTGAAGGCCACCATCCCGGCACAGCCCGGCGCCTCGCCCGAGCCCGCCAAGACCGCATCGGTGTAAGGAAAGAGCAGCATGAAGATCGACTGGGCAGCTCTCGGCTCCGTCTTCGGAGTCAGCCTCGTGGTCACCGTGGCCCTCGTGGGCCTGTTCACGCTCGGCATCGTCGGCCTCTCCAAGCGGGAGCGGGCGACGGAGCAGGGCGGCTCCGCGGCCCTCGCGGTCAGCGGCGCGTACGCGTGCTTCGCGCTCTGCGCGGCGGCCGTGGGTTACGGGATCTATCTGATCGTCGCCTGACGACGTCAGCTTGTGCCTTTGGTGGGGTGGGGGGGGGGGGGGGGGCCCCCCCCCCCCCCCCCCATCGAGATGCGAAAAGACACGCCCCGCGGCACCGCGGGGCAGAGACAACGCCCCCCCCGAGCGGCGCGGAAGCG
>NZ_JBEOVA010000035.1:0-69765 GCF_040295225.1 Streptomyces sp. NPDC002896
CACGACGTGCACACACCCCGCAAGACGCAGCCAGCGAAACAGCGAACGAAGAAGTCAACTACCCCACGGCCCCGCCGCACAGGTTAAAGATCAAGTTAGGGGATGTCCTGCTTGGCGAGATCACAGACCATCACGACCGTCACCTGGGCGCTCGCCGCCAGAAGAGACTTGGCTTCAGCTGCTGCGGCGGCGGCGAGCGAGAGCGCCGTCGGGTGGCATTGGGCGGGCCGTGACGGCAGGGTGCTTTCCCTGTGTTTCAGCTGCGTTCTTCCTGCTCTTCCATGAACCGGATGCCCTCATGGGTCAGGGAGACGGTCGCGGGTGTCTTGTGCGATGTCCAGTCGACGGTGATCAGACCCTCGCCGGCCAGGTAGGCGCAGGCTGCGGACAGGTCCTCGTCGGGCATACGAAGCTCGTCACGGAGTGTGGCTCCACTGATCTCCGGGCGATTGCGTTCAACGGCCTCGTACAGAGAATTCATGACCGACTTCCGGTAGGTCTGGCGTTCACTCAGTGTCGCCATGGCTGTTGCTCTCCGGGTGGTGGCTGGACGACTGGCTGGCTGCCAGCCAGGACCGTGCGGGCCCCGCTGCTTGCGTCGTGTCGACGGAGAGATGGAGACGGGTTGCTCCCTCGCCGCCAGCGGGGTAGCTGCGCTGCTCGGTCGAGGAGAAGCAGCGACGGAGCACTTCGGCGACGCGACGAGCGACCTCTGGCGTCGCTGCGACGATACGGACCTCGGCGCGGCCCGCGGAGGGCAACGGGTCGTGATCCATGGCGTACCTCCTGGGGCGGCGGCGCTGAGGATGATCCGAGGTCGCCGCCTCCGACGTCTGAGGTCGGAGCGCAGCGCCGCGCTTTCACGTACGGCCCCCCTTCTGCAGGGTATGCCCGGCCCTGTGGTGCCTGCCCATCGAGCAGGACACTGGCGCCACGATCGATATACCCCCTCTGCCCCTCGGCGTCCGCCGCGTGGTGCACTCCTCAAGTCCCGTGCGGCCTCTCCTCAAGGTCGGCCTCGGCGAGAGCCGGCATCCGCTCGGCTGTCAGCGGGTTCGAGGGATCGGCGGCCGCGGCCAGCAGCCGGGTGGCCGCTCCGGCGGGCTCGTCGGCCGGAATGACCAGCAACTCCCAGTGGCCCACGGTGCCGCAGTCCAGCCTTACGACATGTGTCTCGGCCGCGGTGTCTGTGCGTGTCACCTCGATCACGTGGCCAGGTGCCATGACCGTGCGGGGTGCGTGAGGCCAGGCAGCGGTGCCCACGGTGACGTGGATGACGGTGCCGCAGTCCGGAGCCAGCGCGCCGACGAGCGAGGGCAGCTCCAGTTCGAGCGCATCGCAGCGCGGCCACCAGGCTCCGTCCAGCGGGCCGTGACCTACGCCCGGCGTGAGGGCAAGCCGGGCCAAGGGCATCCGGTACGTTCGTGCTCTCTCCGACGGGCATTCGGCGGGCTTTTCCATTCCGTCCATCAAAGAAATCCCGTCCCGGGCGTTTTTCGGCTGCCCATGTCGTCATTCGCCGGGAACGGCACCGCCCGTGGTCGCGCTGCGCGAAATGCCCTCGGTATGGCCACGGTACTCCAGGCCGTGGAGAAGAGCGAGGAGTAGTGCGCGCGCACGTGGGCGCCGCCGCCGTCCTGGTGGATGAACCCGAAACCCCTTTTTTCCGCGTTGGGGTATTGCAGGGATTTCGTACCGCGCGATATCCGGTCGCCGAAATGAACCCATCCAGAGGGCCCCGGAAAACAAAATGCACCTGAAGGTCAAGTACCCCCGCGCCATTCGATCAGAACGAGGGTCGCGTCGTCCGTGGTCCTTCCGCGGGCCTTCCTGAGTGCGTGAGAGAGGGAACGTACCGCTGCCCGGGCGCCTCCCGCCGCCGGTTGGTGGCGGTTGATCCGGTCGATGAGTTGTTCTTCTCCGAATTGTTCGCCGCCGGCGTTGCGCTCCTCGACCAGGCCGTCGGTGAAGCACAGAACGCGGTCGCCGCGTCGGAGTCTTTGCTCGCTGACTTCGGGTTCGTGCCCGCCGAAGCCGACGGGCAGCGTGGTGGGGCTGTTCAACCGCTGGATGACCTGGTGGTCGCGGATCAGCAGTGGTGCGGGATGGCCGGCGTTGACCCATTGCAGACGGCCCGTGGCGATGTTCAGGAGCATCATCTGCGCGGTGACGAAGTGGTCGGGTCCGAACTGCTCGGCGATGGCCTGATCCATGAACGTGTAGATCTCGGACAGCCCGATGTAGGCGCGTCTGGCATGCCGGTAGGCGCCGATGGCGACGGTGGCCATGGTGGCGGCGTCGAGTCCGTGGCCCATGGCATCGATGACGGCCACGTGCAAGATGTCCTCGTTGAGGGAGTAGTCGAAGCTGTCCCCAGCGATGGCATAGGCGGGTTCGAGGATCCCGGCCACCTCGACTTGCGGAACGGCCATGGTCAGTGGCGGCAGGAGAGACCACTGGATTTCCGCGGCGAGGGTCATCGGTTGACGCCGCCGGGTCCGGAAGAACAGGTCGCTGGCGTGGCGTTTGGTCGCGAGAATACCGGCGACCAGGTCGGCGAGCCTGCGCAGCAGCCGTCGGTCGTCGTCGCTGATGGTGTCCAGGGTGAGAGCGAGGACGCTCACGTCGTCGCTGCCGTCAGGCATCGGCAGGTAGATACGGATGCCGTCGGGCTGCGGCACCTCGGCGGGTGTCCGGAGCTGGAAGGCAAGGCCGACATCCGAGTCGGCGATCAGCTGGGGCTCCCCCGCGGTCAGTCCTCTTCCCGTCAGCGGCATCAGGAACAGCTGGTCGTAGTCCTGCAGGAAGATCGACACGTCTCGGCCGCCGATCTTGCGTACCTCGTCAGCGACCAGGTTGCCGATCAGATGTGCCGGAAGGTCGCGTGACCGGTCCAGCAAGACCCCCAGCAGCCGCTCCCCGAACCCATCGGACAAGTCCGCCCGTTCGTGGCCGGGATACCGCTTTTCACTTTCCGCCATGACCGGCCCCAGCGTGGTCTTCCGCCTCAGCAGGCTCGCAGCGGGCGGTCGGCGCCGGTTCCGACTGGCGATCCCGCCGGATCTGCTCATCAAGCCGCTCACGCGATCTGTACACCCTTGGGCTCCTGACACGAGCCGTGATCAACAGCCCACAGAGTCACTCGCCAACAGCTTAAGACCGACGGAGGTCTACGGGATCGCCATGCGCCAGATGCGGGCCCAGGTGGAGGCGTACTGGCGCAGCAGCGGGCCGGTGGTGTACGGGATGCCGTACTTCTCGCAGAGCTTGCGCACCCGGGGGGCGATCTCGGCATAGCGGTTGCTGGGCAGGTCGGGGAAGAGGTGGTGCTCGATCTGGTGGCTGAGGTTGCCAGTGAGGATGTGAAGGAGAGGGCCGCCGTCGATGTTCGCCGAGCCGAGTGCCTGCCGTACGTACCACTCGCCGCGCGACTCGCCCTCGATCTGGTCCTCGGTGAAGGATTCCGCGCCGACGGGGAAGTGGCCGCAGAAGATGACGGTGTGCGCCCAGATGTTGCGGGTGACGTTGGCGGTGAGGTTACCGAGGAGGCACGGCAGGGCGGACGGGCCGGCCAGCAGCGGGAAGAGGACGTAGTCCTTGGTGAACTGCCGTGCCGCCTTGCGGGCCATACCTGCAAAGTCGCCCAGGAACGCGCGCGCGGACTTGCGACCCTGGACGACTGCCTCGGGCTCCAGGTCGTACAGCGCGATGGCCCACTCGAAGAGCGGTGCCAGCAGCGGCCCACCGTAGAAGGGCTGGAGGAGATGGACGGGGCGCCAGGGCTGGTCTGCGCTCATCCGCATGGCCACGTAGCCCAGGTCCCGGTCCCGGCCCACCACGTTGGTCCAGGTGTGGTGCAGGTCGTTGTGGGTGTGCTTCCAGGCGGCGGCCGGGGTGGGGAAGTCCCATTCCCAGGTGGTGGAGTGGATGGCCGGGTCGCGCATCCAGTCCCACTGGCCGTGCAGGATGTTGTGGCCCAGCTCCATGTTCTCCAGGATCTTGGCGGTGGTGAGCATCGCCGTCCCGGCCAGCCAGGCGGGCGGCAGCAGGGAGACCGTCAGTGCGGCCCGGCCGCCGGCTTCCAGGGCGCGGTGCACCGCGATGAGTGTGCGGATGTAATGGGCGTCCTCGGCGCCGCGCTCGGCCACCACCTCGGCGCGGATGTTGTCCAGTTCCTGCCCGAAGGCGTCGGCTTCAGACAGCGCAAGAGCAAGCGCAGCGGCCACCGGTTCTCCCCTTCCTTGAGGCTCGAGGCTCGACAGGTCTACAGGTCGATGTGCACGGGTCCACAGGCGGCGGACACGCAGGTCTGGATCAGGTCGCCCGGCTCGCCGTGGACGTCGCCGGTCCGCAGGTCGCGGACCCGGCCGGCGGACAGCGGGCTGACGCAGCTGTGGCAGATGCCCATACGACAGCCGCTGGGCATGACGACACCCGCAGCCTCGCCGACGTCCAGCAGGGGCGTGGCGGAGCCTGCGTCCGTCTCGACACCGCTCCGGGTGAAGCGCACCCGCCCACCATGCCCGCCCGATCCACTGCCGGGCGCGGCCGGTGACGGCGGCCGGAACCGCTCCAGATGCAGCCGGCGCCAGGCATCCGCGTCGCGCCAGGCCCGCTCGGCGAACGCGAGCAGCCCTTCCGGGCCGCAGGCCCAGGTCTCGCGCTCTTCCCAGTCACGGCACAGAGCGCCCAGGGGCACTCGATCCAGCCGCCCTGCCCGGCGGGTGTGGTGCTCGTACAGCGTGAACCAGCTCTCGCGGGCGGCCATGGCACGGAGCTCACCGCCGAAGACCACCCGGTCGGCGTCCGGCGCGCTGTGCACCAGCGTGGTGTCCGGGCGGCGGCCCGTGCGTCCGGCGAGCGCGCGCAGCATGGCCATCACGGGAGTGATGCCGATACCGCCGGTCAGGAACAACAGGCGAGCGGGCGGCGGATCGGGCAGCACGAAGTTCCCCTGGACAGGACCGAGGCGCAGGGTTTCCCCGGGCCGGACCTGGTGGGCCAGGTGCGGGGACACCCGCCCGTCCGGGACCGCCCGCACGGTTATCGCGAAGCGCCCGGAGCCGTCTGGCGGGGTCGTGATCGAGTACGTCCGCCAGCGCAGTGTGCCGTCGATGCCCACTCCGACCGGCACGTACTGCCCGGCCGCGCGATGCCCCGACCAGCCGCGCCCCGCCCTCACCACGAGCGTCGTCGCGTCCGCCGTCTCCGGCCTGACCAGCTCCACACGGCCCGACGGCCACCTGGCCGACCACAGGGGATCGAAGACGGCCAGAAAGTCGTCAGGCAGCAACGGTGTGGTCAGCCGCCCGGCGCCCTGCCAGACGGGCCGCGCCAGGTGCCGGAGCACGCCGGCCATTCCGCCTCCCCGTTCCTCGTCGCTCTCCGATCACCTACGCTCACGCAGCCGTGAAGGACCGGCAAGCCGGGTTGCTCCTTCTCTTTCGGGCATCACCCTGGCGCCGGTGCTTTCGGGCGTCGCCCTGGCGCGAGTGCTTTCGGGCATGATCCCGGCGCGCCCCGGGGCCTACCCGCGCGCACCGACGAGCCCTCGCGGCTCCGGTGTGGACGCACATACAGCGCAATGCACATCCCGGCCACGGCTTGCGACGCCCTTGTTCCCGGCATGTCCGACCGCCGGGCGTTCGGCGCAGCCTGCGGTGCCGCGGCCGATCCCCGGCATTGCGTTGTGGCGGAGGTCCGCGATCCGTGAGTCATGGCGAGTGGCTGAGACGGCGGATCAGGGCGATTCCGGCTCAGGACGACCGGGCCGCGATCACGGCGAGGTTCACCGCCCCGATGAGCGGTCTTCGTGGTCCGACTTCCTCGGCCGGAGGGCCAGAGCCCCGCCCCATCGGGCTCAGTGGCGGGAAAGTGGCGGTCGTGCCCAGGCCCCGCCGTCCGTTTCCCACGCCTCTTCCCCGCTTCGGGTGCCGGTGACGTCGCCGGTCGCCTCCTCATCGGCCATCAGCCTGTCGGCCGTGCGCCGATTACCCACGGTCGCCGCGGCGTACATCAGCCGGGCGGCGGCGGCCGCACCCGTCTCCGGCGGGACCACCAGGAGGTTCCAGCGGCCGACGGTGCGGGAGAGCAGAACCAGTGTGTGCGGGTGCTGTTCGTCCGTGAACCATCCCACGTGCACGATGTGCCCGCTGACAGGGATCGTGCGGGGGATGACTGGCCAGCCGACCGGGTTCACCGTGACACGGGTGACCAACTCGCTGGGGCCGATCAGGGCGTCCGCCAGGGCCGGGAGTGCGCGGAAGAGGTTCCGGGAGCGGGGCCACCACGCGCCGTCCAACCGGCCCAGAACCGTGCTCGAGGGTGTCAGGGACAACCGGGCCGGCGGTGAGGGTGCGCGCTCACGCGGAGTCGTACGGTCGATGGTCGCGTTCATGGCGCGAACCTGTCTCCGGCCCGTCTACGACGACCCGGTGTCGTCCATCGCCGGGAACGACACCCGCGTGGGAGCCGGTGCGCGAAGTGCTCCCGGTGCCTTCACCCTGCGCCGCTCCCCGGCCGGCGAACGTGCGCGTCAGGGCGTTCCCGGCAGCGCCGCGATCTGCCGCAGCGCCACGGACAAGCCGTGCACGTCGGTGCGCGCAGTACTGTGAATCTGCCGACGGATATCAGCCGTCGGCAACCAGGCGTCCTCCGGCACGGGCGCCGGCGGACCTCCAGAGGGGCGAAACCCATGGCCCACTCCGACACCCCGCATCCGCCCAAGTTGCTGCCGGACGGGATTCAAGACTCGGTGAGACCCGGGACGGCTCTGCTGAGGCTGGAGACCACAGGGTCCCGGGAGGGGATGCTGGACGGCGCGTGGTGGCCCCGCTCCCGTGACATCGGCAGCGAGCTGCCCGGCCTGATCAGCGCGCTGACCGAGCACCTGGGCCCGATCACGCGCGTCGGCCTGGACGCCGACGCCTGGGACAGCCTCCCTACGCGTCTGATCATCGACGACCGGGTCGTACACATCGTGTCCTATCCGGTCGGTGACGACACCGTCCTGATCACCCGCGGCGACCGCGATCACTTCGCCCTCCTCGTGGTGCCCCCGGACGCGACCCCGGACGCGGCTCACGCCGCGATGGCCCGAGCAGTTCAAGCCGACAACGTCACACCGGCCACCCAGATCCTGATCGACACCGCCACCGACTCCTGAACAACGCCGCTATCGATCCGGCAGGGCTTCCCATCCGGGGAGACCAACTCGGCGGCCAGGAACACGGTTTCGTCCTGACCCCTCCGTCTCGGCCGCCGAGCCTTGAGCAGTTGGGCCCCGGTGTGAGCCGGGCGGGGCGGCCGCTGGGGCATCTGCCGGTGGCCGTGTGCGCCTCGATGTCAGCCGGGTCGGCCAAGATCGTCCGCCAGTAAGGGCTGAAGGGGGATCAGATGCGAGGGTCGGCCCTGCGGATGTCCATCTATCGGCGAACTCCGCCATCGGGAATATCCCTGCCCACATGGCACTTTCCAGTGACGTTGAACCGGAACCAGTGGTGGTCCTGCGGGTAGGGTTGACTTCCTCCGCCTCGTTACCGAGGGGGATTCCTACGACTCGCACCGTGAGGGTTTCTGCTTCGTCGCCGACTGCCCGCCCGGAGTTCTCCGTTGAGGTCTTACACCAGCTCCACAGACAGACGCCGCCAGACCGGCGGCCAGAAGGCTTTCGCGGCGTTCACGTCCCGGTCATGGGTCGTACCGCGGTCGCACGTCCAGGTACGAACGTTCAGTGGCATGGTGCCCTGCATGGTGCCGCAGGCGGAGCAGAGCTTGGAGGAGTCGACCCGTTCCTGCCGCGCCCACGCCTCGGTACGGACCACGAGCGCCAGGTTGTAGACCTTCCGCACGGACCCGAACGTGCGCGACAGTTCGGCTGCCTGTGCATCGGTCGGGTAGAGGCGGAACTTGAATGCCCGCTTCACGGAAGTGGTCATAGTTCACAAACCATTACATCAACTTGTGGCGATCTGCGGGGCGTTGGTGGTGGACGTCGATCCGCCCTGGCGGCGAACCGACTTTCCCTGCCCTGCTCCGCAGGAGTCCGTTTCCTCCCCGCCTGAAGGCGGGGGTATCCACGGAGGATTCCTGATGAAAAACGAACGCGCGCTGGTCATCGGCGGTGGCGGAGTGGCCGGTATCGCCTGGGCGACGGGTGTGCTGGCCGGTCTCGCCGACGCCGGGGTCGATGTCACCGACGCGGACTCCCTGTTCGGCACCTCGGCCGGATCGGTGGTGGCTGCACAGATCACCAGCGGCGTAGAGCTCCCGGCGCTGTTCCAGGCCCAGGTGGACCCCGCGCTCCAGCGGGAGGAGCTGAAGCCACGGGAAGGCGCGCTCGCCGAGGTCTTCGAGTTCGGCGAGAAGGTGGACGCCGAGGTCACCGAGCCGGTGGAACGCCTGCGTCGGATGGGCGAGATGGCACTGGCCGCCGAGACTGTGACCGAGGCCGAGCGCCGTCCCGTCATCGAGGGGCGGCTGCCTTCCCACAGTTGGCCGGAGCGCAATCTGTCCGTGGTCGCCGTGAACGCCGCCACCGGTGAGACCCGGGTCTTCGACCGTACCTCCGGCGTCGGCCTGGTGGACGCGGTGGCAGCGAGTTGCGCCATCCCTGGTGTCTGGCCTGCCGCGACGGTCGGCGACGCCCGCTACATCGACGGCGGCATCCGTTCCTTCACCAACCTCGATCTCGCGGCCGGCTACACCCGTACCCTCGTCATCGCTCCGATGCCCGACCCGGTTCTCGACGCCGACGCGGCCTCGATCGCCGAGCGCGGCGGCCTCATTGAGGTCATCACCCCCGACGAGGCCGCTCTTGCCGCCTTCGGCACCGACCCACTGTCCCCCGCCAGCAGGACCCCTGCGGGCCACGCTGGTTTCGCCCAGGGCCGGGCGGCCGCACAGGCGGTCGCCGCGCTATGGAACTGGGCGTAACCACGGCGCCCAGTAGTCGTCGCCGTCGGCGTCAGCCCACTCAACCTCAGCCGACCGGGGCCGCCGCGTCGTTAAGGCGTCCGCCTGTAGGCGGCGTCGACGACGATGACCTAGTGGTCGTCGCCCACGATCCAGACATTGTTGTCGACGTCCCAGGTACCGCCGTCCAGGCTGAAGGTGCCCGAGATGACCCAGCTGCTCGACGCCGGCGCCCGCCATCAGAAGACCACCACCGAGCGCAGCACATCGCCGTGGTGCATCCGCTCGAAGGCCTTCTCGACCTCGTCCAGGGCGATGGTCTCGGTGACGAAGGCGTCCAGGTCCAGGCGCCCTTGGCGGTACAGGTCGATCAGCATGGGGAAGTCCCGGGATGGCAGGCAGTCGCCGTACCAGGAGGACTTCAGCGCGCCGCCGCGGCCGAAGACGTCCAGCAGCGGCAGCTCCAACTTCATCTCCGGCGTCGGCACCCCGACCAGCACCACGGTCCCCGCCAGGTCCCGGGCGTAGAAGGCCTGTTGGTACGTCTCCGGGCGGCCCACCGCGTCGATGACCACGTCTGGGCGGTCTTCTGCTCGCACGTGGCGGCCCGGATCCACCGGACCGTGCGTGACGGCATGCCCCCCGAATCTGCCCTGAACCAGCTGAGGTTCGGGTCGCGAAAGGCTCGCGGAGGCATGCGCGCCACGGCTTCCCCTTCGTAAGCGGCTCGGCATCAGCCCGCCTCGTGCCACAGGGAGACAGCCAGGCCCAGGCCCGCCAGGGCGATGGCGATCCGCAACGGTCTCTCGGGGAGCCGCCGCACGACGACCGGCCCCACCCGGCTGCCGACCAGGCATCCGAGACTGAGCGCCGCCGCGGCTCCCCAGTGGACCGGCGCGAGGAAGGCGTAGGCGATGGCCGCGGTGATGTTGGCCGCTCCGGTGGCTATGTTCTTCACGGCATTGGTCACCCGCAGCGGCTCGTTCGCCGATAGCGACAGCACCGCCAGCATCAGAACGCCCGCGGCGGCCCCGAAGTAGCCGCCGTAGAGGCCCACCAGGAGCACCGCGCAGGTCAGCGGCAACTTCGCGCGCAGTCCGCCATCGCTCGTCTGCAGGCGGCTCGCGGCAAATCGGCGGAGCGGCTCGCGGACCAGGATGAGCACCGACCCCAGGGCGATCAGCCAGGGCACGACGCGCTCGAACGCCGACGACGGGGTGCCGAGCAGCAGCGCCGCACCGACCGAGCCGCCCGCGGCAGCGAGGAGCGCGAGCCGCACGAGACGGCGGCGTTGGCCGCGAAGCTCCTCCCGGGAGCCGGCCGCGGTACCCACCGTGTTGGAGAACAGCGCCACGGTGTTGGTCACATTGGCGGCCACCGGTGGGAGGCCCGCGGCCAGCAGGGCCGGATAGCTGAACAGCGAGGCCAGGCCGGCGATCGACCCGGCCAGGCCGGACGCGACGCCCGCCGCGGCGAGCAGGAGTACGGAGTCGGCCGCCACACGACCTTCCTTTCTGAACGTGGACGGCCCATCCTCCTACCTCCTTGTCTAAAATGAAAAACGGTGTCTACATACGGAGACAGCGGAGACGGCTAGGCTGTACGCCCCTACCCTTGCTTGCAGTGGTCGCCCGGTCTCAGGCGTAGGGGTCGAATGAGATACCCGCGGGCTTGGCGTTCGCGAGGTGGGCGTTGAAATTGCCGTCCTTGAGGCCGAAGTTGGCGCTGCCGAAGTCGGCCTGGCTCAGCTTGTCGCGGAGACCTGCGGGGTAGCCGTTCCAGCCGACCAGCGTGGGGAACTGCCACGTCTTGTAGTGGTTCTCCGGCGGCTCGTCGTTGGAGTTGGCGGCGCGGAAGCAGTGCGTGCTCGCACCGTCCTTGTGGTACACGATCTTGGGGTGCGTCCCGTCCCACCGGATCTGGTCACGAGTGTGGACGGTGAAACTGCCATGGTTGGACGTGGAGACGTACTGGGCCTGGTTGTTCTGCACCCACACCACGACGTGCTCCCAGTCGTGGCGGTGCCCGCCGAGACTGCTGCCCGCCACGGCCTGGTCCTTCTCGAAGTAGAGGCCGTAGATGATGGCGCACCAGCCGTTGTTGCACTTGTAGCGCGCGTATCCGTTGGTGTTGTCGAGGTCCCATGAGTCACGGCACTGGCCGTTGAGGGCTCCGGAGGGGTTGAGCCCGCCGTTCAGAGTGCCGTCCGGGCCGATGGCCGGAGTGGGGTAGCAGCCGTCCGTGTCGTAGTCGTAGGCGGGTTGGAACGTCTGCTCCAGGCTGTCCGCGTTGGCGGGCAGGGCCTTGGGAGGGTCGGCGAGAGCGCTGCCCGGAAAGGCGACGACCAGCGCGATGGCGCTGCCGAGTATGAGCGGGACCTTGCGCGTGAGCGAGCGCCTCTTCACTGGGTCCTCCTGATTGACCGCATGTGGGGGGTAGGCAGCCAGATTGGCATGCTCAGCTCACGCTCGCGGGCGTCATTGACTACTTGAGCGTCAGGAGGTGTCAGATGGATGAAAGATCGGCCAACGCGGGAGGAGATTGGGAGGAGTTACGCGTCACGCGGCCCAAGTAGCGAATCAGCCTTCGTCCTTGAGATCCTTGAGGTCCTTGATGGACAGGCCCGCCACGGCCGCGGCCGTCGCCTCGGTGATGCGGTCCAGATCGACGGCCAGTCCCTGCAGCCATGCCTCGGCGTCGTAGTAGAGCGGCGGAGCCGGGGCGGCTTGCGGCCGGGTGTCCGTCCCGCCGGGCCCCGGACGGCCGGGCCGGGACGACGGCGGACGTGCGCCTGCGAGGAGGGTGCCGACCAGCTCGTACTCCCCCGCCAGGGCGTCGCCGCCCCTGGCCAGCCTCGCACCGTGGACAGGCCCGAGTGGGCGGACGCCGTCCGAACTCCCCTGATCCAGCAGGCGTCGGGACCCCCGCAGGGCGTGGTGCCCGGCGATCAGCGCCGCCTGCCAGTCGGCCACCGGCGCGGCGGACCGGCGCGGTTCGCTCTGGTACTGCGCGTAGGACGACTCCGCCAGGACCAACGCGTGCTGCAGCGAAGGCCCGCTCCCCTGGCCCTCCGCGCGACCTGCGGTGAGGACCGATGTGGTGGCGCTGATGGTCGAGCCGATGGCGCGGAGCAGTACGGCGACGTCCCGGCGCAGCTCCTCATGGGCACCCCGTGGCCAGGCGAGCAGCCCGATCACCAGCCCGATCACACTGCCGGTGAGGATGTCGAGGAAGCGCACCTCGGCCAGCTGCCAGGTGGCCGGCGCGAGCTGGGCGAAGACGAAGGACACGACCAGGGTGAACAGGCCCTGCGCCCAACCCGCACCGCGTGTCGGGCCGATCCAGAACGTGGCGAGCATGACGACCGGGAGTGCCACGGCGTAGGCCGTGGTGTTCCCTCTGACGAGCACCAGCAGGGCGGCGGCGGCCAGCGCACCCAACAGGGCGCCGATGAGGGCCTGGCGTACGACCGCACCCGTCTGGGCGGCCGTGGTGCGGATCAGGGTCAGGGCGGCCAGCATGGCCCAGAACCCGTGCGGGAGGGAGTCGACTCCGGCCACGGTGCGCGCGGCCGCCAGGGCCAGGCTGATGCGCACCGCGTTCTGGAAGTACACCGAGCGTGGGCTCAGATGAGCCACCAGCCGGTGCACCCACAACCGGAGTGAGCCGTGGCCCGCGTACCAGAAACTGGCGTCCTGTGTCCGGGCGGGCCGGCGGCGCCGCCCCAGGGCGAGATCGGCGGCCGTCGCCAGCGTCACCCCGGCATAGGCGGCCTCGATGAGCATCGCCTGACGATGCATCACCATGCTGATGATCTCGGGTGCCACCCCGTCCGTGGGCACCGTGCGGAGGCGCCGGTACCGGGCCAGAGCGTCCGGCAACCGTCCCGGGCCGGCCGGGCGACCGGTGCGCAGCGCTGCGGCGGTCCGCCGGGCCGACACCGCGATTTCGTGCAGAAGTTCGAGGGAATGGGCATGAAAACCCTGAGGTCCCGGGGCCGGTACTTCCTGCAGACGCGCCAGGAGGACACGGGCGGCCATGCCGGTGTGGGCGAGCGCCCGTTCGCGCGGTCCCGGTCCGGCGGGACGCTCCGACTCGGGTACGTGGAAGGGGCGCAGCGCTTCGCCGGCCGACCGCGCCGCGCTGCGCGACTCGTCCGACAGGGTCCACGGCGGCAGGGTCAGCTCGGTCGCGCAGCGCGCCGCGGCCACGGCCCCGTCCGCCGACAGGGCGCGGTAGGAGGTGGCGGGCGGGTCGGGTAGCAGCAGGCTCTCGGCGAGTACGAGCAGCACGATGCCCAGCGTCGTCCCGATCAGCCGTTCCCCCAGGGTCTCCGGGGCATAGGGAGGGAAGCAGGGCAGGATGTACAGCAGTTGCAGGCCCGGGGCCGCCCCGGCCAGCCGGGGACCGGCGGCCGCCGCGAACGCCAGCAGGAAGCCGATCACCAGCATCCCTGCCACCGCGGCCCAGGTGTTCACCGCGAGCAGCGTCCCGGCCGTCACGAGCACCCAGCCGACCGGGAGCACCCGGAGCACCACGGCCGCGCGCTGACGCCCGGTGCCGGGGATACGGGAGAGACCGGCCATCGCCACCGCCGCGAACAGGCCGTACGTGGCGGTGACCGGCTGGTGCAGGCCGTAGAGGCAGATGTAGAAGGCGGCGACGGCTGCGACCGTCACCCGGACGGCCCGCCGGGCCGCGCAGGCCGATGCGCCCGTGCCGTGCCGCAGTGCGGTGGCGGCCCGGCGCAGCGCTCGGGCGGGGCGCGCACGTGCCCGGACGGTGGCACTGCCGGTGTCCGCCTCAGGGCCCATGGTCAGCATCCCTGCCCGCTCGTCGTCCTCCCCAGGATCACATCGGTCCCGAACCGCCGCACGGCCTCAGCCGCGCGCACCCGGACCGCGACGGCGGGCGCCGCACCGGTGTCGGACCGTGGGCCGTCAGGCCTCCACGGGCGGCCGTCGCCACAGATAGCCGCCCGCTGCGGCGGCCAGCAGCATGACGCAACCCGCGAACACCAGGCCTGCGTTGCGCAGCCCCAGCGCCATGGCCAGGGCTCCGACCCCGATGACGGGCACCGAGATCCCTCCGTACGCGACGACGAAGAACGCGGAGATGGTGGCGCCCCTGCGGGTGTCGGGAGCCGCCGCGCTCACCACGGTCAGACCCGCCCGGAAGGCCAGGCCCTGGCCGATGCCGCCCGCCACCGCACCGACTAGCAGGAGCGGCAACGACTCCAGCAACAGGGACGTCCCCACCAGCAGCAGGCCGGCCACCAGCACCAGGCAGCCCACGGGCAGGGCGCTGCGTGCCCCGACGCGGCTCATCAGCAACTGCCCGCAGGTCGAGGCGCAGAAGACCGAGAAGACGACGGCGCCGGACACGGCGAGGTTGTGCACACCCAGCGTCTGGGCGAGGAAGGCCGACGCGACCGCGGTGAAGAGGCCCAGCAGCGAGAATCCGGCGAAGGCGGCGAGCGCGGCGGGCGCGAACACACCGCGCACCTCGGCGGGGACGACCATGCCCTGCGGCCGCAGCGGAGGCCTCGCCTCGCTGCGGTGCACAGTCTCGGGCAGCAGCCAGGTGACGGCCACGGCGATCGTCAGGAGCGCCAGATGGGTGAGGAAGGGCAACTGCAGCGGCCACGGCGCATACTCGGCGAGTACCCCCGCTGTCAGGGGGCCGAGACCCAGGCCGCCCATGTTGGCCGCGGTCGCCGCGAATCCTGCGCGGGCGCGTCGCCCGGCCGGGGCGAGTTCCAGTACGGCGGCCGTGCCCGTACCACTCAGCAGGCCCGCGGAGAACCCCGACAGGACGCGACCGGCGAAGAGCAGCGGCAGTCCGCCCTCGAACAGAAAGCACACCGCGCTCAGCGCGGCCAGTCCCAGGGCGCACAGCATGATCGGGCGGCGGCCGAGGACATCGGAGAAGTCACCGGCGAACAGGAGGGCGGCGATCACGCCGACGGCGTAGACGGCGAAGATGACGGTGACGATCAGTTCGGAGAAACCGATCTGCTCACGGTAGAGCCCGTACAGCGGGGTCGGCAGGGTCGTGCCCATCATGCCGATCGCGAACACGCCCGCCGCAGCCACGTATCCGGGCCGGACGGCGCTCTGCTGACGGCTCGTATCCTGACTGATCACACCTCACCATAGGCATCGGGCGAGGCGCTTGCGGCGTACCGGCCTTACGAACGCGTCCTGGCAGGAGTGGGCCCGGAGGCGGAGGCTGTGGTGAGGGTTGTCAGCTTCCGGTCTCCGGGCCTATGGGCGTCGCTGTGTGGGCCTGAGCATCGTGTCCGCCAAGGGCATCTCCCTTCATCGGGCCTGTGTGCCGTACGGGTCGCTCCAATCGCGTCTCCCTTCCTCGGGCGTGCCGTTCGGATGGGCTACCAATCGCAACTCCCTTCGGTAGGCGCTCCCTAGGCGGCAGCGGCGCCCGCGAGCAGTTCGAACCACACGACCTTGCCCACGGCCGTCGTACTGCTGCCCCAGCAGTGGGAGAGCAGCTCCAGCAGGTGCAGTCCCCGCCCGCTCTCGTCCTCCTCCGAAGCGTGTTGCACGCGGGGCGGGGCCGGGTCGCCGTCCTCGACTTCGCAGCGCAGCCCGCCGCCCGCGGGGTGCAGTGCGAGCGTGAGCCGGATCGGCCCGCGCGCGTGGCGCAGCGCGTTGGTGACCAGCTCGCTCACCAGCAGTTCCGCGTCCTCGGTGTGCTCGTGGAGCGACCAGAGCGCCAGCTGGGCCACGGTCAGACGCCGCGCCCTGCGTACCGACAACGGGTCGTGCCGCAGCACCCAGGTGGCCCCGCAGGCGGCCCACTCGGGGGCCGGGCCACGCTGCGGGGTGCGGGGACGCGGTGCGATGGTGAGTGTCGATTTCATGCTGACGGTCCGGAAGGCGTCCGCGGGGCCGGGATGACGCGTCCGTCGGGTTGGATCTCGCCGTCGTCGGTGAAGACCACCACGCCGTTGCACAGCAGGCTCCAGCCCTG
This sequence comes from Streptomyces sp. NPDC002896, assembly GCF_040295225.1. NCBI lineage: Bacteria > Bacillati > Actinomycetota > Actinomycetes > Kitasatosporales > Streptomycetaceae > Streptomyces > Streptomyces sp. NPDC002896. Next base: position 15,907 of record NZ_JBEOVA010000035.1, read on the forward strand.
CTCCGGGTGGGTGGCCACCATGCGTGCCGAGCCGTGGTCGGGGGCGTCGGCGTGTGGGCACGAGGGTTGGTGGTCGCACATGGAACGGGCCTTCGTGGTCCTCCGCCGGCAGGCGACGGAATCTTCCAGGAACGCAGTCAGCATCGTCCGCACCGCCGAGCCCGGGGAGGGGAGAAATCCCCGAATGGGTACCTGAACCGCCATGGGTAGATCCACCGCTTTAGACGTAGAGTGATGGGCTGCTCACTTTGGGAAGTCGATGAGCGGCATCCAGCTGCCGGAGAGGATCCGGAAAGACTCAGCGCGTCACGGGTACGAAGGAGCGGCGTCGTGCAGCGCGCACCCGACGGCCGCGTCCGGCGCCAGCTCGGCTCCCTCCCGGAACGCATCCTCGTACGCCTGTTCCCCGAGGTCGCCGAGCAGCCGCGCCGCGGTCTGCTCGTGACCTGCGGCCAGATGCCGGAACCCCGACTGCGACGTGCCGATCGAACGCCACATCGCGTCCGCGGAGCCCAGCATCCGGGCGCTCGACTCCGGCTGCCCGGACGAGGCGGCGAACCAGGCCAGCACCTCCAGGCACTGCGCCATGCCCCACCCGTCCTGCACGGCCCACCTCGTGCGCAGAGCGTCTCGCACGAGCTCGGTCCCGCGCCGCGGCTCGCCCTGGCTCCAGGTGTACAGACCCAGCGCCCACAGCGCGTACGAGCGGGACCACTGGGCGCCGGCCGCGTCACACAGCGCCAGGCACTCCTCGCCGAAGAGGGCGGCCCGGTAATCGCCATAGAGGGCGCAGGCCATGGTGAGCTGATAGAGGCAGATCACCACGCCGTTGCGGTCCCCGGCCGCCCGGTGGCCCGCCAGCGCCTCCTGCAGAAGCCGTACGGCCCGCGGGAAGTCGCCCTCGTACAGGGCGAGGCCGCCGAGGTGCTGTGTGCACCTGGTCTGGGTGGGGGGATGGTCGAGGCGCAGCGCCAGTGTCCAGCACTGGTCGAGGCGCGGCTGCGCCGATGCGGTGTCGCCCTGGACCGTCGCCAGCCAGGCGTCGACCCACAGCGCGCGACCGCGGACCACGGTCTCCTCGGGCGCGAGCCGCAGTAGCCGGCCGAGCCAGTGGCGGCCCTCGCTGAGGTGTCCGCCGCAGATCCAGTGCGGCCACAGAGCCGCGGCGATCTCAAGACCCGGCCCGGCCTGGGCTGGATCCGAGCAGGAGAAGTCCAGGGCCGTCCGGAGGTTGGAGTGCTCGCTGCGCAGCCGGGCCAGCCACTCCTCCTGGCGCGGGCTCAGCCACTCCGACTCGGCCCGGCAGGCCAGGCGGTGGGACCAGTCCCGGTGGCGGCGCTGCAGTGCCGGCACGAGGCCGAGCCGGGCGAGGCGGTCCGCCCCGTACTGCCGGATCGTCTCCAGCAGCCGGTACCGCACCCGGTCGCCCTCCTCCTGCCGGATCAGGATCGACTTGTCGACCAGTGCTGACACCAGGTCGAGAACATCGTCGCGGGCGATGCCGCCTCCGGAGCAGACCTCTTCCGCCGCCTCCAGATCGAACGTCCCGGCGAATACCGACACCCGCGCCCAGAGTGCCCGCTCACCCGGGGAGCACAGGTCGAAGCTCCAGTCGATGGCCGCGGTCAGGGTCTCGTGTCGCGGCGGCGCAGCGGCGGTGTCTGTCCCTCGCGCGGGCTCCAGCCGCTGGTCCAGCCGGTTGAGGATCTGCTCGGCGGTGAGCGTCCGCAGCCCGACGGCGGCCAGCTCGATGGCGAGCGGAAGTCCGTCCAGCCGTCTGCAGAGCCGCACCACCGTGTCCAGATTCTCCGGGCCCAGTACGAACCCCGGCACCGCCTGCTCGGCCCGCAGCGCGAAGAGCCGCACGGCTGCGTAGTCGGCAAGGCACGCCGGGTGGTGCGGCACGTCCGGCGCGGGTACCGGCAGGGGCTCCACGCCCATCACCGACTCGCCCTCCAGGCGCAGGGGCTGGCGGCTGGTGGCCAGAACGCGCAGCCCGGGCGCCTCCCGCAGCAGGCAGTCGGTGAGCAGCGCGCAGCCCGTCAGCAGGTGCTCGCAGTTGTCCAGCACCAGCAGGGCCCGCTTGTCCCGCAGGTGGTCGACGAGCAGCTGCGTCGGGTGCGCCGCCGCCTGGTACCCGAGTCCGAGTGCGCCCGCGACCGTCTGCGGCAGCAGGCTGTCGTTGTCCAGCGGCGCGAGTTCGACCAGCCATACGCCGTCCGGGAAGTCCTCGCGGACCTGCTCGGCGACGCGGCTCGCCAGCCGGGTCTTGCCGACGCCGGCGACGCCGGTGAGGGTCAGCAGACGCGCGGCGGCGAGCAGCCTCCCGGCCTCGGACAGCTCCTGCCGGCGGCCGACAAGATCGGGTTCGCCGGGGAGGTTGCCCCTGTGCCGCATCGGCGCGTGCTCCGCCGCCATAGTGGTTTCACGCTAGGTCCGCCCTATGAACTGGTCAAATGCCGGTCAAATGGGGCAGCGCCCCGCAGGGACGCCTCCCGGGGCGGTGCGTGCCGGGCAGCCCGGGCATAGCCTTGGTGTGTCGGCCCGGTCCGAGCGGGTGAAAGCCCGTTGGCCGGGGCTGGTTCGAGGAATTCATGGGCGCGGCGGCGACGAGCACCTCGGCGGGCGTACAGCCAGGCAGGCTCCCGGCCGAGGTGACCAGTTTCGTGGGGCGTCGGCACGAGGCGGCCGACGTGAAGAGAATGCTGGGCACGTCCCGGCTGGTGACCCTCACCGGAGTCGGCGGGGTCGGCAAGACCCGGCTGGCGCTCCGCGTCGCCGACGATGTGCGCAGGGCGTTCTCCGACGGCGTATGGCTCGTGGAACTGGCCGCGCTGGGCAGTCCGGAGCTGCTCGTCCAGAGCGTCGCCGAGACCCTGGAGATCCGCGACCACTCGTCCCGGCCGGCCATCGACGTCCTCACCGATCACTTGCGGGACAAGCAGGCCCTGCTGGTGCTGGACAACTGCGAGCACATGGTGGACGGCTGCGCGCTGCTCACCGACCGCCTCCTGCGGGAGGCGCCCGGCCTGCGCGTACTGGCCACCAGCAGGCAGCCGCTGGGCATCGCCTCTGAGCAGAGCCTGCCCGTACCGACGCTGGAGCTGCCGAACTCCGGGGGCCGCCAACTGTCCGCCGCCGCCCTGGCCCAGTGCGACGCGGTGCGGCTCTTCGTGGATCGGGCCGGGTCGATCCTGCCCGGCTTCGCCGTCACCGAGGCCAACCGGGACGCGGTGGAGCAGGTGTGCCGCAGGCTGGACGGGATTCCGCTGGCCATCGAGCTGGCGGCGGTGCGGCTGAGAGCGCTCTCCGTGCAGCAGCTGCTGGATCGCCTTGACAACCAGTTCCGGCTGCTCACCACCGGTTCGCGGGCCGTGCTGCCGCGTCATCAGACGCTGCGGGCCCTGATCGGATGGAGCTACGACCTGTGCACCGACCGGGAGCAGCTGCTGTGGGCCCGGATCTCGGTGTTCGCCGGGAGCCTCGATCTGCACGCTGCCGAAGCGGTCTGCGCCGGGGACGGCATCGCCGGCGAAGAGGTCCTGGACCTGGTGACCGGCCTGGTGGACAAGTCGGTGCTGCTCCGGGAGGAACACCCCTCGGGAGTGCGCTATCGCATGCTGGAAACCCTCCGGCAGTACGGCAGGGAGAAGCTGGCCGAGTCGGGCGAGGAGGCGGCCCAGCTGCGGCACCACCGCGACTACTACCGGCGGCTGGCGGCGGACGCCCGGGCCGAGCTGTTCGGGCCGGGACAGGTGGCCTGGTTCTCCCGGCTCCAGCTCGAGCACGCCAATCTGCGCATCGCCCTGGAGTACAGCTTCGCCCAGCCCGACGAGGCCCCGGTCGGTCTGAGCATCGCCACCGACCTCCTCTACCACTGGATCACCAGCTACTACCTCGCCGAAGGACGCCGCTGGCTGGACGAGGGACTCGGCGCCTGCGCCGAACCCACCGAGGTCCGGGCGCGCGCACTGTGGACCGACGCCTGGCTGGCCATCATCCAGTCCGACACCGACGCCGCCTCCGCGATGCTGGAGGAGAGCCGCGACCTCGGGACCCGGCTCGGGCTGGACTCCGTCCTCGCCTACGTCGCGCTCTACTCGGGCATGGTCGCCATGTACCGCGGCGAGATCGAGTCCGCGATCAGGCTCTACAAGGACGCCGTGGCACGCCATCGCGCCACCGGCGATCCCGTCGGGCTCGCGCTTGCGCTGATCCGGCTCTCGCTCGCCCACTCCTTCTCCGGCGACTCGCCGGGCGCCATCGCCCTGGGCGAGGAGTCGCTCAACGTCTGCGACGCCTACGGCGAGGGCTGGCACCGGGCGTACACGATGATGGCCCTCGGGATCGAGGTGTGGCGCCAGGGCGATACCGAGCGCGCGGCCACTCTGGAGAAGGAGAGCCTCGCGTTCAACCGCTCGCTCGACGATCCGCTCGGTGTCGGGGTCAACCTCGAGGTGCTCGCCTGGATCGCGGCCACCGAGAAGCAGTACCGGAGGGCGGCGGGACTCCTCGGAGTCCTGCAGACCATCTGGCAGGCGATCGGCGCGCCCCTGTCCGGGTACGGGCACCTGGTGCACTACCACGAGGAATGCGAGGCGAGCACGCGCCGCGCCGAGAGCCAGTCGTCCTTCGAGACGGCGTTCAGGCTGGGCGCCGGACTCTCCTACGAGGAGGCGCTGGCCTACGCGCTGGAGGACAGGCTTCCGGCAGAGGAACCGTCAGACGAGGCGGAGACAACGTCGCCGCTCACTCCCCGGGAAACCGAGATCTCCCAACTGGTCGCGCAGGGTCTCAGCAACAAGGAGATCGCGGCGACGCTGGTGATAGCCCAGCGCACGGCGGAGGGCCACATCGAGCACATCCTGAGCAAGCTCGGCTTCAACTCCCGCGCACAGATCGCGGTGTGGGCCACCGAGCAGCAACGGGCCACGGTCGACGGCGACGGCTGACGTCAGGCTCACCAGTTGGATTAGCCAACCGTAGTGATGCTGTGGCAGGGTGTGACGCGCACGCCCGGCGCCCAGGCGACGTCGGGCACCCTCCCCGGCCAGGTCTTACCGGCCTGACCGGCCAGCGTCCGGAGGGACGTGTCACGCGGGCCGACGGCTTTGCCCATCGGCACCAGGGCACGAAGACGATTGGCGGCATGGGGCGGTCTCCACGCTCCGGTCCTGTGTAACCCATGGGATCGCTAAGCCATTCAGAGACGCTGCCGGACCCGCAGCCCGACATGCCCGGCCGCGGTGGTGCCCGTCGTACAAGGGGGCGGGGCCGGCCGGGCCCGGCGGGTGCCGGGTGAGAAGACGATCACCCATCGGCAGGGACGCGCGTGGACGCTGCTCTCCGAAGGCTGACGGGCGGGCCCCGCGTGGCACTCATCCTGGTGCGGCTTAGGCGTTATTGCAAGTTACTTGCAATAACGTGATCGGATGCAGCGAACGATCACGGCTCCCGGTCGCCACGGAAACCCGCCCGACCCGACGATCAGACCGACCGCCACTCCGAGGACGCCCGCGGCGAGGGAATGCGGCGCGCCGATGAGCGGTCCTCGTACCGTGGCAGCCCGCCGCGAGCGGGGCCCTGAGCCTGCAGGCCCCGAGCGGTGACGCGCTGCCACGCGGCGGGCAGCAGGACGGATCCTGCCGCCGCTGCCAGGCCGATCGTCCACCCCGCCGGACCGAGCGGCCGGCTCCCGAAGAACTGGCTGAGGCCGGGAACGGCGACGACCAGTACGAGCGCCGCCAGCGATCCCAGGGCCGCGCCGGCCACCACCGGGTCGCGGCCCGCGTCCGCGAGCGTCTGCAGCAGCTGCGATGCGACGAGGGCGACCAGGGCCACCGTGTCGGCCCGGGCGCGGGTGCCGGTCATGCGGGCGACGATCCAGGCGCTGCCCGCCGCGGCCGCGGTGATGGTGGCACGCAGACGGATGTGGCGCGTGAGGGCCTTGCCGAGGGACGCCTCGGGGCCTTCCGCAAGCAGCCGTTCGGCGCGGCCCGCCGGAGGACGGGCGGCGATGGCCATGGCCGGCAGCATGTCGGTGAGGAGGTTGACGAGGAGCAGCTGACGCGCGTTCAGCGCGCTGCGTCCGGTGAGCAAGCTGGTCGCCAGGGTGAAGGCGATCTCCCCGAGGTTGCCGCCGAGCAGGATGCCCAAGGCCTTGCGGACGGAGCCCCACATGGCCCGTCCTTCGACGATGGCGTCGACGATGGTCTCGATACGGTCGTCGGTGACCACCACGTCGGCCGCGGCGCGCGCGGCGGGCGTCGCCCGGGAGCCGATGGCGATGCCGACGTCGGCGATGCGGATCGCGGGTGCGTCGTTGGCGCCGTCGCCCGTGACGGCCACCACCCGCCCTGCCGCGCGCAGCGCGGTGACGATGCGTACCTTGTGGGCGGGCGTGACCCGGGCGAAGACCGCGACGTCCGGCAGTGTCCGGGCGAGCGCGGCGTCGTCGAGGGAGTCGAGCTCGGCCCCGGTCATCATCCGCAGGTCCGCGTCGGGTTGCAGCTCGCCGGCGATCGCGGCGGCGGTGCTGGGGTGGTCGCCGGTGAGCATGACGATCCGTACTCCGGCCGCGGCAAGGCGGCTGACGCTCTCCGCGGCGGTGGCCCGTACGGGGTCGGCCAGGCCGAGCAGGCCCAGCAGGCACAGCCCGTCGACGTCCTCGTCGAAGAGAGCGCTCTCGCTCCGCGCGGCCTCGGTGGGCAGGATGCGCTCGGCGACCGCGAGGACCCGGAGGCCACGCCGGGCATGGCGGTCGATCTCCTCGTCGATCAACTCCCGCAGCAGGTCGTCGAACGGTGCGGTGGTGTCGTTCCGGCGGATTCGGTCGCAGCGGGCCAGCACGACCTCCGGGGCCCCCTTGACGACCAATCGTGCCTGGGTGTCCACCCTGCCGAGTACGGCGTGATAGCCGCGTGCCGGTTCGAACGGCAGCTCCGTCACTCGCTCCCAGGTCTCCGAGGGCAGCCCGGCCGCCAATACCGGGCCGGCGCCGAGCAGTTCTGCCGCGGCCGCGATGGCCCGGTCGGTGGGGTGGGTGAGCGTCTCGGCCGGACCCGCAGGACCCGCGAGCACCGCCGTGGCGACCACGCGCCGCAGCGCGGGAGTGAGCTGCTCGGTCGGTCGCCGTTCGAGGCCGTCGGACACCTGCCGCAGGCTGATCCGCCCCTCGGTGAGCGTGCCGGTCTTGTCGAAGCAGAGCACATCGGTACGGCCGAGCGCCTCGATGGTGGGGGCGCTGCGTACGAGGGTGTTGCGGCCGGACAGGCGGCGGGCCGCGGCCAGTTCGGCGACCGTGGCGACGAAGGGAAGCCCTTCCGGTACGGCGGCGACGCACAGGCTGACCGCGTTGCCGAGGGCCGCACCCAGGGGCCGCATGCGCGAGAGATCGGCGAGGAAGAGGACGACGCCCGACGCGATGGACAGCGGCAGGAACCAGCGGCCGAGAGCGTTCAGACGGCGTTCCACGCCGCTTTCCGGGACCCCGGCCTCAGGGGCCGCCTCCGCGGCGCTGCCCGCCTCGGTGCCGGCGCCGGTGGCGACGACCACGGCGAGCGCGCTGCCGGCCGCCACGGTCGTGCCCTGGTAGAGCATGGACGTCCGGTCCGCGACCGCCCGCGCGGCCGTCGGCGCAGGTGTTTTCGTGACGGGCAGCGACTCGCCGGTGAGGCTCGACTCGTCGACCTCCAGGCCCGTCGCGTGCACCACCCGGCAGTCGGCCGGGACCGCGTCACCGGCCAGCAGCTCGATCACGTCGCCGCGTACCAGGCGGTCGGCGGACGTCTCGATGACGCCGGAACGTCCGGCCCTGCGCAGCCTCACGCGCGCCGAGGTCGCTTCGACGAGCCGGCCCGCCGCGCGGTCGGCCCCCACGCGTTGTGCCCCGCCGACGAGTGCGTCGACGCCGAGGACTCCGCCGATGAGCACCGCATCGACGACGGAGCCGAGCGCCGCCGAGATTCCGCCGCCGATCGCGAGGATGGGGGTGAGCGGGTTGGCCAGCTCTTCCGCGACCCTGCCGATCAGGGTGACAGCGCCGGCCGGCCGTTCCGTCCCTTCGAGCTGGCGGCGCCGTGCGGCCTCGGCATCGTCGAGTCCCCTGGTCGACGTACCGAGTCGTGCCATGATCTGACGTACCGTCATGGCGTGCCAGGGTGTGCGCTCGACGCCGGCCGGGGCCGGACGGTCGCGCAACCGCCAGCCCGCCCATGTCCCCGCCACCAGCCCGGCGATGGTCACGCTGTCCGCCACCAGACGGGCGCGCGCCCATGCCCCGCGGCGCGGCACGGCGAGCGCGACGGTGGCGCCCACGAGTGCCCCGGCGGCCTCCATACGGGCGCAGAGCAGGCTCAATCGGCGCGCCTCCGGCATGGCGGTCAGCAACAGGTGCGCCACGCCGGGCGGTGCGGCGATGTCCGCGTCCCACGGCACCTGGCGGGCTCCGCTCGTCACACCGATGCCCAGGTCGGCGCGGCCGAGAGCGCGGCGGGTCCGCGTGGTGACCACGGCTACGCCATGGCCTTCCTCCTGGAGGGAGCGGACCAGTGCGGCCGTGCGGGTGCCGCCGGTCGGCACGGCCTCGTCCAGCCCGAACCTGCGGTGCAGCCCCGGCACCCCTCCCACGAGCACCACCCGGCCGCACCCGCGTGCCGCCTGCACCAAGTGCTCGGCGAGCGGGTGAAGTTGAGGGACCAGTCCGGCCACGGCCACGGGCCTGTCGTGCCGGAGGACAAGCAGAACCCGCGCGCCCTCCTCGGCCCACTGCCTCGCCAATGCGGCTGTCTCCTCGGGCAGTTCGACGTCCGGCGCACCGGTGTCCACGTCGGCGTACGGCCGCACCGCCCAGCCTGCGCGCTCCTGCGGCTGCGACGGGTCGGCGTCGTCCATCAACTCGTGGATCCACGCGTGGATTTCGTCGACGTCGGGAGTTCCACTCTCTTCACCGACATCGGGTGCCGACGCTTCGGGCTGGGCGTCGGACGGCGGGAGAGGTGTCAGCGTCCCGACCGTCCAGGTACCTGTGGCCAGCACCTGGGCGTCGAGGACGACGGTGTCGATGCGGTCGAGGCGGCGCAGCGCCTCGGGCCGCAGAATCAGCGCTCCGCGCGTGGATGCGGTCTGTGCCACGGCGCACGCGAACGACTCCCGGCCGAATCTCGGGCCTCTCGGTGTGCCGGCGATCAGCAGGGCCAGCCCTCGGTCGTGGCTGAGCGTGCCGACCGCAGTGAGCCCGTACGCGGCGAGGGCGGCGGGGACGGCCACGTTGGCGTAGCGCTCCACCGGCCCGGGCGGCAGTGGAGCGGGCCGTTCGTAGGCCGGTGCCGCGTCATGGCGGTACGCACCCTCGCGCCCGGCCAGCCGCTGCGCCCAGTCGTGCCAGGCCCTGCGCCGGGCCTGGACCTCGGCATACCTGGCCCAGGCCAGGGCGGTGGCGACGGCGACGCCCAGCGGGCGGAACATCAGCGTCGTGGTGAGCAGGTTCGCCGCGGCCCAGCCGCTCTCCGCGGCCGCGGCGCCGACTCTGCGGGCGACACCCTCGCGTACCCGCGGCGTCGCCTCGGCGAGCTGTATCGCCGCCGACAGGGCCGGGGGCAGGCCGCGGATCCTGATCGTCCGGCCCACCGTCGCCACGCCGAAGGCCACCACGCTCGCGCCGAGTTGGACGGCCGCGCCGATCGCGGGGGCGCCGGGGTAGCCGACGGCACGGGGTGCCCGCTCGGCGTCGGCGCCGGTCTCGGGCCCGCCCTTTCCGTCTGCGGCCTCAGCGGCGGCCTCGGCGTCGGCTTCCGCGACGAGGCGGGCGACGCCGTCCAGGTCGGCCTCAGCCGGATCGCAGCCGACGTATACACACCCGAGCGTCCCGTTGACCTCGGCACGCCTCACTCCCGGTACGCCGACCAGCCCTGTCTCCAGGTCGCGGGCCGCCTGGGCCGTACCCGGCCTCCCCAGGTTGCGGACCTCGATCTGCACGCCGCCGGGGGCCTGCCATGTCCGGGTTATATGCGGTGTCATCAGGCGCCCGAGCGCACTCAGGCCCGCGGGCGCGGAGGTCACCATCCCCATGACGCTCCGGACCGTTCCGGAAAGGAGTGACCGGATCACGCGGCCTCCACCATGGGCCGGCAGTGGTGCCCGTCAGTGCCGCCCGGGGAACGACACCCTGTCCTCACCAGTATGACTTCGTCCCGCCGGTACCGCCCTTCGACGGCCACCGTCCTCCGCGATCCCTGAAGGTGGACCTCGGTATCCGCACCGCGCACCGGCCACGTCCGCCGACGTACGCCACGGCGGCGGGAGCACAGGCCGCTTTCGTGCGGGAGCACAGGCCGTGCTCAAGCCAGATCGTCAATCGACCTTGGCCCAGTTGAGAGTGCGCTCCACGGCCTTCTTCCAGCCCGCATACCCCTCCGAGCGCTGCTCGTCGCTCCACTGCGGGTCCCAGCGCTTGGACTCCTGCCAGTGGGAGCGCAGTTCGTCCTCGTCCCGCCAGAAGCCGGTGGCGAGTCCCGCGCCGTAGGCGGCGCCGAGCGCGGTGGTCTCGGCGACGACCGGACGGCTGACCGGCACATTCAGGACGTCGGCCTGGATCTGCATGCACAGGTCGTTGGCCGTCACGCCGCCGTCGACCTTGAGCACGTCCAGATGCACACCGGAGTCCTGTTCCATGGCTTCCACCACGTCGCGGCTCTGGTAGCAGATGGCTTCCAGAGTGGCCCGGGCCAGGTGGCCGTTGGTGTGGTAGCGGGCCAGGCCGACGATCGCGCCGCGCGCGTCGGAGCGCCAGTAGGGGGCGAACAGCCCGGAGAACGCCGGGACGAAGTAGATGCCGCCGCTGTCCTCCACTGTGCGGGCGAGCCGCTCGCTCTCCGCGGCATCGTTGATGATCTTCAGCTGGTCGCGCAGCCACTGTACGGCGGAGCCGGTGACGGCGATGGAGCCCTCCAGCGCGTAGATGGGCGCGTTGTCGCCGAACTGGTAGGCCACGGTGGTGAGCAGGCCGCTCCGCGACCGGACGAGTTCGGTGCCGGTGTTGAGGACGAGGAAGTTACCCGTGCCGTAGGTGTTCTTGGCCTCGCCGGGTGCGAAGCAGACCTGGCCGACGGTGGCGGCCTGCTGGTCGCCGAGCACGCTGGTGATCGGGATGGCGGCCCGGAGCGGCCGCTGGGTGCGGGTGTGGCCGTATGCCTCGGCGTGGGAGGACGGATTGATGGTCGGAAGCATCGCCCGCGGGATGCCGAAGAAGGACAGCAACTCGTCGTCCCAGTCGAGGGTTTCGAGGTCCATCAGCATGGTGCGGCTGGCGTTGGTCACGTCGGTGGCGTGGATACCGTCCTCGGGCCCGCCCGTGAGGTTCCACAGCACCCAGCAGTCGGTGTTGCCGAACAGGGCGTGCCCCTGCTCGGCGGCCTCGCGGACTCCGTCCACGTTCTCCAGGATCCACTGGATCTTGCCACCGGAGAAGTAGGTGGCCGGCGGCAGTCCCGCCTTGCGGCGGATGACGTCTCCGCGGCCGTCACGTTCCAGCGCGGCGGCGATGGAGTCGGTACGGGTGTCCTGCCAGACGATGGCGTTGTAGTACGGGCGTCCGTTGCGCGGGTCCCATACGACGGTCGTCTCTCGCTGGTTCGTGATGCCGATCGCGGCCAGGTCGGACGGCGACAGGTTTCCGTGCCGCAGGGCGTTCTGCATCACGGAGTTGGTCCGCTCCCAGATCTCCACGGGATCGTGCTCGACCCAGCCCGAGCGGGGCATGATCTGCTCGTGCTCCAGCTGGTGCCTCGCCACTTCGCTGCCGTCGTGGTCGAAGATCATGAAACGGGTGCTGGTGGTGCCCTGGTCCACCGCGCCGACGAAGTCCGCCATGGGTTACCGCCTCTCCTCGGAGGATGCGCAGGGTCCTCTCCTCGGAGGATGCGCAGAATCCGGCCGACCGCTCAGGCCTCGGGGCCGGGGACGCGTCCGGTGGGCTGCCCTCCGCTGCCCTCGGGTGCTTCGGGGGGCGGCACGCGGCCCGGAGGCATTTCCTCCTCGGCCGGCAGGAAGCGGCCGACGAAGGCCTTGTAGAACCAGGCGCCGATCAGGCCTCCGATCAGAGGTGCGACGATCGGCACCCACCAATACAAGACGTGGTATTGATCTCGCCACGCTAGTCCGTACCCGGTCATGTAGCTGGCGAGGCGTGGCCCGAAGTCACGCGCCGGGTTGATGGCGTACCCCGCCAGGGTGCCCCACGCCATGCCGATGGCCACCACGATGAGGCCGATGATGAACGGAGCCATGTTCGCCTTCGGGGCGCTGTTCAGCAGATCCGTCACGGCGAAGACCAGCAGCACCAGGATGGCCGTGCCGATGATCTGGTCACGGAACGCTCCCCAGGTACCGACCGGCAGATTCGTGTTGCCGTTGGCCGGCAGGGTGGAGAACACGATCTGGGTCTTGAAGGTGTGGCCGGGGTCGGCTTTCGCCAGCGCCTCGGTGTAGTTCCACCGCACGATCAGGGCCGCGATGAAGGCGCCCGCAGTCTGGGCGACCATGTACGGCGCGACCTTCTTCCACGGGAACCCCTTGAAGGCCGCAAGGGCCAGCGTCACGGCCGGGTTGATGTGGGCACCACTGAGCCGCGCAGCGACGTACACACCCAGAGTGACGCCCAGACCCCATCCCCAGGCGATGCTGTCGTGATCACCCAGCCCGCCGGGCGGACTGGTGAGGGCCCCGCCGGCCACCACCTGGGCGACCACACCGCAGCCGAAGAGGATGAGGACCATCGTGCCGGCGAACTCCGATGCGAGCTCGCCCACAAGTCCCGAGTTCTGCGAATTCTCAGCCATGGGACCCGCTTCCCGCCGGCCATGGGACCGACTTGCTGCGTGTCAGAAAGATCCCGTTTATCACCATAAGTTCGCGGGGGCTGATCCGCATCATTCTCAGTGACTGGTGTGCACCATGGGGTGCCTGATGCGGGAGCCCTGCGCGCCGGGGCGTCCACCGCGCAAGCTTGCGAACGTCGCCGAACGGGCGTTACCTGGAGGTATCCGGCGGTGGGGCACGTGCCACACCCGGGGCCACGGCCTAGACCGACGGCCCTCGCCGGCCGGCGTCGCACGCTGCCTGTCCCGTGGCCGCGGTACTGTCCGTCGCCGCCGGTCCCCAAGCGTTCGGCGCGGAGGTGACCGAGGTGAAAGCAGTCGTCTACGAGGAGCCCTTCAAGGTAGCGATAAAGGATGTCGAGGACCCTCGCATCCAGCACCCCAACGATGTGCTCGTGCGTGTCACGTCGTCCGCGATCTGCGGATCGGATCTGCATATGTATGAAGGCCGCACTGCGGCCGAATCCGGCATCGTCTTCGGCCACGAGAACCTCGGCATCGTCGAGGAGACCGGCCAAGGCGTGACCTCCCTGTCCAAGGGAGACCGCGTGGTCATGCCGTTCAACGTGGCATGCGGATTCTGTAAGAACTGTCTGGCCGAATACACCGGATTCTGCCTGACGGTCAACCCCGGGTTCGCCGGCGGCGCTTATGGATACGTCGCGATGGGCCCGTACACCGGTGGCCAGGCCGAACGGCTGCGGGTACCGTTCGCCGACTTCAACTGCCTCAAGCTGCCGCCGGGCGAACAGTTCGAGACCGACTTCGTGCTGCTGGCCGACATCTTCCCGACCGGCTACCACGGATGCGAGCTCGCCCAGGTATCCCCGGGTGAGAGCGTGGCCGTGTACGGAGCCGGCCCGGTGGGCCTGATGGCCGCCTACTCCGCGCTGCTGCGCGGTGCTGCCAAGGTGTTCTCCGTCGACCGGGTGCCCGAGCGACTCGCCAAGGCAAAGGAGATCGGGGCCATTCCGATCGACTTCACCAAGGGCAACCCGGCGGAGCAGATCAAGGAGCAGACCCAGGGCGAAGGAACCGACAAGGGCGTGGACGCCGTGGGCTACCAGGCTCAGGCCCATGACGCCAGCCACGAGGAGCCGGCGATCGTACTCAACACGCTCGTCGAGACGGTACGGCCGACCGGAATGCTCGGAGTGCCGGGCCTGTACGTACCGTCCGACCCCGGCGGGCCGGACGAGCACGCCAAGCACGGCCAGCTGCTGGTCTCTATCGGCAGGATGTTCGAGAAGGGCCAGCGCATGGGCACCGGTCAGTGCAACGTCAAGCGGTACAACCGCCAGCTGCGCGACCTGATCATCGCCGGCAGGGCCAAGCCGAGCTTCGTGGTCTCCCATGAACTCCCGCTGGCAGACGCGCCCAAGGCATACGAGAAGTTCGACAAGCGAATCGAGGGTTACACCAAGGTAGTGCTGCACCCGGCACTCGCCGCAGCATGAGAAACCGGTCCGGGCGCGACAGCGCCCGGACCTCACACATGCATCGAAACAGTTTCCGTCAATTGCCAGGTGAGGTGACGGCGTTGCCCAGATCGAAGAGAGCCACTGCCTACAAAGGCACCTCACCTGAAGCCATCCGTCATCATTACGATTTCCTGGGCGACTTCTACAAACTGTTCCTTGGTCCCGAGCTCGTCTACTCCTACGGAATGTGGCAGCCCGGCGACACGCTCGAATCCGCCCAGTTGCGCAAGCTCGACCACCACGCCGAGGCCGCCCGTGCCACAGGCGCGGAGCGTGTCCTCGACGTGGGCTGCGGATGGGGCAGCCTCCTGCACCGGCTGGTGGACGAGCACGACGTCAAGCACGCGGTGGGACTCACCATGAGTCCGGGGCAGGCCGCCTGGATACGCAACCAGGGCTGGCCGCACTGCGAGGTCCGGGTCGAGAACTGGTTCGACCACACGCCGGACGCGCCCTACGACGCCATCATCGCCATCGAGGCGCTCGAGCACTTCGCGGGCAGCGCCATGCGACGGTCACAGCGGATCGCCCGCTACCGCCTGTTCTTCGAGCACTGCCACTCCTGGCTGCGGCCGGGCGGACGGCTGTCGCTACAGACCAACGCCTGGGGCGACCGCAGTTGGCTCGCATCCCTCCTGCTGCCCGCTCACGAGCGGACGTCGGCCGACGCGAACGGCAGACCGCCGAAACACCTCAGCCCCAAGAGCGTCTACCAGGACATCCATGAAACCGTCACCAATATACGAGAGGGACTCCACGCCTCCCGGACCGTCTTCCCTGAGACCTTCCTCCCCACCCTCTCCGAACTCATCACAGCCGCTCTACCGTTGTTCACGGTCCAGCAGATCCGCAACGACCCGGAAGACGGTGTGCTGACCATTCAGAACTGGCTGGAACGGGCCCAGGCCAACCAGGCCCGAGGTGCTGAGCTCATCGGAGAAAAGGCTGTCACGGACATCATCAGGGAACAGCGCATAGGGCTGAAATTCCTTCGCGAACAGCGTTACACCGTACTGCGCATGGTTTTTGAAAAGGCGTGAACTTGCGCGAAGGCCGGTCCTCACACGAGTGAGGACCGGCCTGACTTCCCGTCAGAGTCCCGGACCGGTACACGTCGAGTGATACCGGATGGCCGTACGCGTGCTCCAGGCGCACGCTCTCGTCGCCGACCTCGAAGGCCCCTCGTCGAAGCGCAGGCCCGGGCGCCCGAGTTCCGCGAACGCGGCGAGCATCGCACGGTCCAGAGGCCTGTTCTGGAGTTCGGTGCTGAGAAGCCTGGCGTAGTCGACGGCGACGGTGTCGTAGAACGCCCGGGTGGAGTGCAGGTGCGAGGTCTCGGTCATGGACGAGGACAGTAGCCCGGGGCGACGACAGGCCAAGGCCGGTCGCCCCGGAGCGGGCCACAATCCCCTCTCCCTACAGGAATACCCCCAGGGGGTATATCGTTGGCTCAGCACACGGGCTTCCGCATGGCCCACACTGGATCAGGGACAGGGAGAGCGTCATGGATCACCCGACTCACGCGAGCGCCCCCGCCCACGCCGGGCACCACGCCCACGGCGATCACGACGAGCACATGCCCGGTGGCGCGTCCTGGAGCACCGCGGCGAAGGCCACCCTGCACTGTCTGACCGGCTGCGCCATCGGCGAGATCCTCGGCATGGTCATCGGCACCGCCCTGGCGTGGAGCAATGCGCCGACCATGGTTCTGGCCATCGCCCTGGCGTTCGTCTTCGGCTACTCCTTCACTCTCTTCGCGGTGGTACGGGCCGGCCTGAGCCTCAGGACCGCCGTCAAGGTCGCCCTCGCCGCCGACACGGTCTCGATCGCCGTCATGGAACTCGTCGACAACGGCATCATCGCCCTGGTCCCGGGTGCGATGGACGCCCATCTGTCCGACGGGCTGTTCTGGACCACGCTGATCGGCGGATTCGCCGTGGCCTTCGTGGTCACCACACCGGTGAACAAGTGGATGATCGGCCGCGGCAAGGGACACGCCGTCGTCCACGCCTACCACTGATCACGAGGCGCCCCTCACACGCGGCGGCCCCGTCGTGCCGCGGACCTCGAGGACCGGTGCGGTCAGGACGACTTCGCCGGGACGGGCCGGCTCGGCGATCCGGTCGAGGAGGCACTGCGCGGCACGGCGGCCGACGTCGTGGCTGGCGTTGTCCACGGTGGTGAGCCACAGATGCCGCAGGCGCGAGAGATAGGTGTTGTCGTAGCCGACGAGGGAGAGGTCGCGAGGCACCTGGAGGCCGAGTTCCTCGGCTGCCGACAGGGCGCCGACACACGCGATGTCGTTGAACGCGAAGACGGCCGTGGGCCGTTCCCCCGCGCTGAGCAGCCGGACCGTGGCCCGGTAGCCGCCCTCCTCCGTCAGGTCGCCCTGCTCCACGATCCCCGTCCGCGCCAGACCGTGCTCACGCATGACCGCCTCGAAGCCCCGGCGCCGCAGCTCCCCGACCACCCCCTGACCTGCGATGTGGGCGATACGCCGGTGCCCGAGGCCGATGAGGTGCTCGGTCGCCAGGCGGGCGCCGTGCTCGTCGTCGCCCGCGACGATGTCCACGCGGGGCAGCACCGGCTCGCGGGCACCGGCGACCACGGTGGGAACCTGCCCGGCCGCCGTGCGCAGTGCCGCGGATGGCGGGAGCGTACCGACGGCGATCAGCCCGTCGACCCGTAGATGCGTGAAGGTCCGGGTGAGGTCGTCGCCGAGGCGCCGGTTGAGGTGGCCGTCGGCGAGCAGCATGTGCAGACCGGAGTCGTGCAGCCGGGAGTTCAGGCCGTCGAGCAGCTCCACGAACCAGGGGTTGCGCATGTCGTTGAGGAGCACGCCAACGGTGCGGGTGCGCCGTTCGCTGAGGCTGCGCGCGGCCGCGTTGGGCCGGTAGCCCAGCTCCTCCACGGCGGCCAGAACGGCCTGCCGCTTCTCAGGGCGCACCTGGTCGGAGCCCCGCAGCACAAGAGAGACCAGTGATTTCGACACTCCGGCTCGCTCGGCGACGTCACGGATTGTCGGTGCTCTCATGGTGTGGACCGTTCCATACGGTGAGCTGGGTTGTCAAAGGAGTTGACAGGTGCTGAAACGGCATTCAGTCTGAGCCGGGACATTCATGGACCGGTCCAAAAAAACCGTCTCCAACAGAGGCAAGGGACAGTCATGGTGAGTACGCTCGGCGTCGCCGTCGTGGGTTTCGGCTGGATGGGGCGGGTGCACACCCAGGCGTACGCGCGGGTCCTGCACCACTTCCCGCACCTTGCCGTACGCCCGGAACTGGTCACCGTCGTCGAGGAGGTGCCAGGCCGGGCCGAGGAGGCCGCGGCGCAGTTCGGGTTCGCCGGCACGGCGCGGGACTGGCGCGAGGTGGCCGCCGATCCCCGGGTGCGCGCGGTAAGCATCACCGCCCCCAACTTCCTGCACCGCGACATCGGCGTCGCCATGGCGGAGGCCGGCAAGCACATCTGGATCGAGAAGCCGGTCGGGCTTACGGCCGAGGACGCCCGCGCCGTGGCCGGCGCCGTCGGCAAGGCCGGCGTCCAGGGCGCCGTCGGCTTCAACTACCGCAATGCGCCCGCCGTCGAGGCCGCCCGCGAACTGATCGCCTCCGGCGAGATCGGCACGGTCACCCACGCCCGCATCCGACTGTTCAGCGACTACGCCGCCCACCCCGAGGGCGCATTGACCTGGCGGTACGAGCGCGAGCGCGGCGGCAGCGGGGTCCTCGGCGATCTCGCCTCGCACGGCGTGGACCTGGCCCGTTTCCTGCTCGGCGACATCGAGGCGCTGACCGCCGACACTGCCGTCTTCGTGCCCGAACGGGCCCGCCCCACCGGCGCCACGGCGGGCCACACCCGCGCGGCGGGCGGCGAGATGGGCCCGGTGGAGAACGAGGACTACGTCTCCTGCCTGCTGCGCTTCGCCTCCGGCGCACGCGGTGTCCTGGAGGCCTGCCGGGTCTCGGTCGGTGAGCAGAACAACTACGGCTTCGAGATCCATGGCACCAAGGGAGCTGTCTTCTGGGACTTCCGGCGCATGGGCGAACTCGGCGTCAGCCGCGGTACGACGTACCAGGACCAGCCCGTCAGCACCGTCTACGTCGGCCCCGGCCACGGCGAGTACGCCGCCTTCCAGCCGGGCGCGGCGAACAGCATGGGCTACGACGACCTGAAGGTCATCGAGGCCCACCGCTTCCTCCGCTCCATCGCCGAGGGAACGCCCTACGGCGCGACCCTCGCCGATGCCGTCCACAGCGCCGCCGCACTGGACGCCATGACCCGCTCCGCCGGGAACGGAACCTGGGAGACCCTGGCCTGACCAGCGGACTTTGGCTGTCTTCGGCTCATCGTGAGCCCAGGCTTGTCACCTTTTCTCCTCCGAGCTATATAGGTGTGCGTAAGGGCATCGCAGACCCATTGCCGTACGAGAGGAGATGACCGTGATGCTCATGCGTACCGACCCGTTCCGGGAGCTGGACCGCCTCACCCAGCAGGTATTCGGGACCGTCGCACGGCCGGCGGCCATGCCGATGGACGCCTACCGCTCCGGCGACGACTTCGTGGTCCACTTCGACCTTCCCGGCATCGACCCCGAGTCGATCGACCTCGACGTCGAGCGGAACGTCCTGACCGTCCACGCCGAGCGCCGCTCCCCGGCCCCCGAGGATGCCGAGATGATCGCGGCCGAGCGACCGACGGGCTCCTTCAGCCGTCAGCTGTTCCTCGGCGAAAGCCTCGACACCGAGCGCATCGACGCCTCGTACGACGTGGGCGTCCTGACCCTGCGCATCCCGGTAGCCGAGCAGGCCAAGCCCCGCAAGATCCAGATCACCGGAGGCAGTGCACCGAAGCAGATCAGCGGCTGAGCCACGGGGCGAGGGCCACAGGAACGGGCCGCCTGGTTCCCCCGGTCCGTCCGAGTGGCCCTCGCCCCCTCGACGACGCTCGGCTCACGCTGCCCTCCGCGGCTGCTCGTTGCCCCTTGCCGTTAGTGCCGCAGGGCCCGGGGGTACCCGGTCTTCCCCGGCCGGACCGGGGGACACCGGTTCTCCACTCCTCCCCCGCTCCGCCCGAGACACCGCGGTGAGGGGACGACGGTCATGAGCGACGCACAGTAGGAGAACCCCGTCGAGAAGTACCCCAAGCCGGAGTTTCCGCAGCAGGACCAGCCGCACCCCGGACTGACGGAGCGTATGGCTCCGCGGCCCGATCACGGCGAGGAGTCGTACCGGGGCAGCGGGCGGCTGGAGGGGCGCCGCACGATCATCACCGGCGGTGACTCGGGGATAGGGCGAGCCGTGGCACTGGCCTTCGCCCGCGAGGGTGCCGACACTGCAAGATGTCCCTGCCGCACATCCCCGAGGGCGGCGCCAACGGTGAGGTGCGCCGGGCCCGCGGCATGACGGCGCCTCTTCCGGGTAGCCGACCACGTGCCCAAGCGATGGACCCGTCGTGGAAGGAGATCGACCTTGCTGATGGCCCACCCCGTGGTGCTGCGGAAACTCATCACACAGTACGAGGCACTTCACCTGCTGCACGCCGAACAGGGCAGTCCGGAGGCACAGCAGCGGATGGACGACATCGCCTACACGCTGTGCGTGGCCACCGGCACGCGCGACGTCGACGCCGCGCTCATCGCCGCCCGCTACCGGCTGCCCGGCGCCCGGGTCGAGGACGACTCCCTGATCAGCGCCTGACGTTCGGTGGCTGCGTACGTTGTCGTACGCAGTCTGCCGACGGCGCCGCCCCGCATCGGGCGGGCCCTGCGCGCCGCCGCGTCCGGACGGGGGCCATGCCCTGTGCGCGGACATCACCGGCACCCTGTCGGACCAGGGCGTTCCGGCCGATACTTCGCGGGTGACCACGCCCTCTGATGCCGTGCCGCTGCCGCCGGGTGAAGTCCCGGCCGCCCCCGACTGGTTCAGCAAGGATGCCGCCCGCTGGTGCGCCGCGGCCCCGCCCCGGTGGACCCGGCTCGGGCTGCAGGCCCTGGTTCTGGCCGTCGCGCTGATCGGCGGCCTGATCGCCATCGGTTTCGCCGAGCCGGTTCCGGTGTGCTCGGAACGCGATCCGTGCGGAACCGATTGGGAGTTGCTGCCGTTCGCGGCCGCTCTGGTGCTTCTGCCCGGCGCGGTGCTGTGGCTGCCGAGCGTGGCGCGTGTGCTACTGCCGTTCGGGCTCGTCCTGCCGGTGGCGGCGTTGGTCGCCCCCTCACGGCTGTCCGCGGCCGAGGTGGCCGGTGGCGCGGTCATGGCGCTGGGGCTCGTGGTGGCCTGGTGTGCGGTGCATATGCGGCTGCGTGCCCGTGGCCGCCAGCGTGCGCTGCACGAGGAGGCCACCGCCGGCCACCGGGCGCCGCTACCGCGCCAAGTTCCGCGTTTCCGGGGCGGGTTGGTACGGATCACGACCGGAGCCGTGTTACTCCTGGCCGGCGGCTTGTTCGTGCTGTGGGGTGCGGTCGCCCAGTCCGATTCGGACGCCCGTGGCGCACGAGCCGAGGCCGTCCAGGCTGTGGTCCTCGGATACGCGGAAGGGGGCGACGGTGATCCCGATGTGCGCGTCGAGTTCCTCGAAGGTCCGTACGCCGGTGAGACCCGCACCGTCGGCTCGGGGTACGCGGACAGCTACCCGGTGGCCCGTACCGTGACCGTCCTGGTGGACGGGACATGGCTCAGGCTGCGCGCGGAGCCGTACGACGCGATGCCGCAGCAGCTGGCGGCCGCGCTCTTTCTGGCGCCGGGCGCCGCACTGATCGGCCGCGGGCTCCTCCTCAACCGGCGGGCCCGCGCACTGCGTTCGGGTCTCCAGCCGGTGCTTCGCGTAGCGGTGTGGCCCTCGACGGGGGAACAGGCGGTCGAGCTGTATCCGGTGAACGCGGCGGACGCCGGTGACGTGCGGGCCCGGGCTCTGCGCAGGCACGACCAGACGGTGGTGATCCGGGAGGCCGAACCGGAGGACGACCTCGCCGACTGGGAGTTGGGAGTGCACGAGCTCGATGACGATGACGATGACGATGACGAAGAAGAGTACGAGGACGAGTACTTCGCCGGTGTCCTCTACGGGCCGTTCCACGAGGACGCCGCCCCCGCTCTCCTCACGGGTCTTCCGCGCGGGGGCGTGGTCCTCGTCGTGCTCGACGATGTCGTCGCCGGTTGAGCCGGCGTTTCCAGCAGGCCAGGTTGCTTCAGGAGCGCAGGAAGTCCGAAAGGCCCGCGAGCAGCCTCTCGACGTCCTCCGCGTCGTTGTAGGGGGCGAGGCCGACGCGCAGGCCGCCGGTGTCTCCCAGGCCGAGCCGGCGGGACGCCTCGATCGCGTAGAAGGAGCCGGACGGGGCATGGACGCCGCGCTGTGCCAGGTGGCGGTAGGCGTCCGTGGTGCTGTGGCCGTCGATGGTCAGGAGCAGGGTGGGGGTGCGCTCGGCTGCCCGGGAGTGGATCGTGATCTGCTCGAAGGCGGACAGTCCCTTTTCGATCTGCGTGCGCAGGGTGTCCTCGTGCTCCTCGATCGCTGCGAAGGCGGACGCGAGGCGCTCACGGCGGCTCCCCGCCGTGTTCGGGCCGAGTCCGGCGAGGAAGTCGACGGCTGCGCGGGTGCCCGCAAGGAACTCGTACGGCAGGGTGCCGAGCTCGAAGCGTTCCGGGACCGCGTTCGTCGACGGCAGCAGCTTGTCCGGGTGCAGGGTCTCGAGGAGCGCGGGCCGGGCCGCGAGGACGCCGAGGTGGGGGCCGAGGAACTTGTACGGGGAGCAGGAGAAGAAGTCCGCGCCGAGCTGCTCGATGTCGACGAGTGTGTGCGCGGTGTAGTGGACGCCGTCTACGTAGAGCAGAGCCCCGGTCTGGTGCACCAGGCGGGAGATCTCGGCGATCGCGGGGCGGGTGCCGATCAGGTTGGATGCGGCGGTGACCGCGACGAGACGGGTGCGGTCGGAGAGGACGGCGCGGATGTCGTCGGGGGTCAGTTCGCCGGTCGCGGGATCGAAGTCCGCCCACCGGACCGTGGCGCCCGCCTGTGCCGCGGCCTGGATCCACGGGCGGATGTTGGAGTCGTGGTCCAGGCGCGTGACGACCACCTCGTCGCCCGGCGACCATGTCTTGGCCAGGGTCCGGGAGAAGTCGTAGGCGAGTTGTGTGGCGCTGCGGCCGAAGACGATTCCGGACGGGTCCGCGCCCAGCAGATCCCCCATCGCCTGCCGGGCCTCGACGACGATCGTGTCGGCGTTGCGCTCCCCCGGCGTCCCGTCGCCCCGGTTCGACAGGGGCTGTGCAAGGGCGTTCGTGACGGCTTCGATCACGGGCAGTGGCGTCTGGCTGCCGCCCGGCCCGTCGAAGTGCGCCGTTCCGGCCGCGAGGGCGGGGAACTGGGCGCGGATCGCGGCGATGTCGTATGTGGTGATCTCGTCCGTCACGAGGAACTCCTGTCGGGCCTGGCCAAGTGGGCTCAGGTAGTGCGGTCAGGTCAGGTAGTGCGGTCAAGGCAGCAGTGCGGTCACGGTCAGCTGGTGACGACGGTATCGACACATGTCACGGCTTCCGTCGGCGCATGGCACTCACGGTGCCGCCGCGCGTGCGACCTGGACCCGCGCAGGACCGTCCTACCTGCCCCAGTCGATTCCGCAATCCGATGCACGTCGGCGCACGTCGTGCAAGTGCGGGCGGACAGGCGCACTCTGGAATCAGCGGTTCCGGAGGTGATGGTGATGACGAACAACCCCGTCGGGTGGCATGTCGAGCTGGAATTCGAGGAGGACAGTCAGCACACCCGCGCCGCCGCTCTCGTGCGGCTCCCCGATGGGAGCGAGGTGCGGTCCCGCGGATACGCCAGCCGCCACCCCGCAGACTCGAACCAGCCGAAGGTCGGCGAGGAGGTCGCAGGAGCCAGAGCGCTCAACGACATGGCGACCAAACTGCTGACCAAGGCGCACGACGAGATCGACGACGCGTCGGGCAGGACGTCGCACCCGCTGGCCTGATCTGGCAGCCACGTCCCGACGTCGTCTCGACCCAGTCGGTCGAAGCGTGACGCCCGTCGCCGTGTGGTGGGGCAGCCGGAGGGGTCCGGCTGCCACACCACACGTAGCGGTGCGCCAGAAAGTCCCTTGGGGTGAACGCCTGACAGCGGGGCCCGCGCCGTGAGACCGTCCGCAGGTGACCGACACTGCTGCCGGATCGGCGGTCTCGGGACGACCCGACGACCGCGCCGCGTCCGTTCTGCGCTTCGCCACGGAACTCGTCGCCTGGGTGGCCACGCCCTGGGCCCTGGCCGGCTACTCATGGCTGCTTGCCGCCGTGTCCGTGATGGTCCTCATCGGGCTCCCCACGGTCTTCTCCACCCCGGGGGACAAGGCCCACGTGATCATCGCGGTGCCGGGCTGGGCCACCGTCCTGCTGGTCCTGCTGCAGCTGGCTGCCGCCGTGGTCTCCTCCTGGCTGGCGTGGCCCGCCTGGGCGGCGGCCCTCGTCACCGTGCTCGCGGCCACCACCTGCGTCACGGAGCGCCGACGCTGGCGGTGGCTGACATCCTCGAACCGGCCTCGACCTATCGCCATGTGAGGGAGGGCTCGTGACGCCGACCGGCACCGTCGTGCGTCTGGTCCGCATCGTGCTCGGCCCCGATGTCGTGGGTGCGTATCTGCACGGCTCCGCCGTCCTCGACGGTGAACACGGGCGCGACTCCGCTGGCTGATCATGCGCCCGGCACGCTGCCGTTGCTGGGCGGCTGCGGGACCGCGGTCCTCACCCGGCGAACGGCACGACCGTGCTCCCCGGCGGCATGTTGTACGGCGTCACGACCTGGATCGCCGAGGGCAGGAACGGGCCCTCGTCCGGCAGCGCATGGTGGGCGCGCATGATCGTCTGGCAGGCGCGGCGCATGTCCTGGCGAAGGTCGTGGTGGAGTACGGCGGAGAGGCGCCGCTCGCGCAGAAGCCGGGTGTTGTCGTGGTCGAGATCGTGGGCGACGAAGACGGCGAGCTCGCGGTCCAGGGCCTGGAACGCGTCGAGCGTCGCGGCGTTGCCGCCGCCGATCGAGTAGACGGCGTTGATGGTCTCGTCCCGCTTGAGCGCTTCCAGGACGAGATCGCGCTGGGTCGCGTCCAGCCCGTCGGTGTCGGTGACCACGGCCAGCGACCGTTCGGGGTGGGTACTGCGCATCACGCTGCGGAAGCCCATTTCGCGCTCTTCCTCGTTGCGGAAGGAGCCGTGGCTGATGGTGACGAGGACGGCGCCGGGACGGTCGCCGAGCCACTGTCCGAGGAGATAGGCGGCGGTGGCACCGGCGGCCCGGTTGTCGCTACCGACGTATGCGCTGCGTGCGCTGCTGGGCAGATCGGTCACCAACGTGACCACGGGAATGCCCCCCGCGACGAGCCGGCTGACGGCGGCGGTGACCTCGGGTACGTCGGGGGCCTTGAGGATCACGCCCTGGGAACCGCGCTTGGCGATCCGGTCCAGCGTCGTGATCAGCTCCGACACCGGGCCGGTCTCGCGGAAGTGGAAGCGTGAGCGCATGACGGCCGGGTGCAGAGCGGGGAGTTCGGCCTCCAGGGCATCGCGTACAGCCGTGGAGAACCGTTCCGGTGTCTGCATCACGATGTCGATCAGGAACGTGCGGCCGCCGATGCGTACCTGTGTCCGCTGCCGGTCCAGGTCGGCGATGGCCTGGCGCACCTCCCGCACGGTGCTCTCCCGCACGCCGCCGCGGTCGTTGAGGACGCGGTCGACCGTGGCCGTGCTCAGGCCAGCCTGGCGGGCGATCTCCCTGATCGGATACGGGTGTGCCATGTCTGATTTTCCCCGGTTTCATTTGATGGCTTTTTGATGGATGACTGCGCATTGCGTGATGGGCCCTGGTTCCTAAGACTGGCGGAAAAGGAAGCACTGCGAAAGGACCTGCCGATGCTCTCCGCCGCCACGGGATCGCGGGCTTGGCTGAGCGAGCACGACTGCGACCTCGACGACCTGCGCTTCTTGGTCGGGCAGAGCACCGAGCTACGCGACTACCCGTCCGCCGACGGGATCGAGCAGAACGTCCTGCTGTACGACTCGGCTCATCTACGTGACCTCGCGGCCACGCGGGACGGTCGCCGGTCGGTCCAGGCGGAGCTGGTCCGGGCCCTGCTGGACGGCCCCGGCATCGTCGTCCTCAAGCGCGCGTTCGCGGACACGGACGTTGTGGACCAGGCGACCGCCGCCTTCCATGCGCTGATCGACGAGGAACGCGCGACGGTCGCGGCACGCGGCGATCATTTCGCCAAGCCGGGCGCCAACGACCGCGTCTGGAACGCGCTGGGCAAGATGGCCGTCGGCGCGCCCGAGGTCTTCGCCGACTACTACGCCAACGACGTGCTGGCCCTCATCGCGGAGGCCTGGCTGGGCCCCGGCTACCAGGTGACCTCGCAGATCAACGTGGTCAACCCCGGCGGTGCGGCCCAGAGCGTGCACCGCGACTACCACCTCGGTTTCCTGTCCCAGGAGCAGGCTGCCGCGTATCCGGCGCACGTGCACCACCTCTCGCCCGTGCTGACCCTGCAGGGCGCCGTGGCCCACTGCGACATGCCGGTGGAGTCGGGTCCGACGCTGTATCTGCCGCACTCGCAGAAGTACGAGCCCGGTTATCTGGCGTGGCGGCGGCCGGAGTTCATCGACTACTTCGAGCGGCACCACATCCAGCTGCCCCTGGTGAAGGGCGACGCCGTGTTCTTCAACCCCGCGCTCTTCCACGCGGCGGGACACAACCGGTCCGCGGACATCAGGCGCATGGCGAACCTGCTGCAGATCAACTCCGCTTTCGGGCGCCCCATGGAGACCGTCGACCGCGAGGCCGTGGCGAACGCGCTCTTCCCCGTGCTGCTGGACCGCAAGGCCGAAGGCGCCTCCGACGAGTGGCTGCGCCGCGTGGTCGCCGCCTCCGCCGAGGGCTACCCCTTCCCCACCAACCTGGACCTCGACCCGCCGGTCGACGGTCTGGCCCCGCCGTCGCAGGCGGACACCGTATGGCAGGCGCTCACCGAGGGCTGGAGCCCGGACAGGCTGCGCCAGGAACTGCAGGCCGGCACCCGGCGCCGGCAGAGCTGAAAGGACACCCCGTATCCATGGGACTGCTTGAGGACAAGGTCGTCCTCGTCAACGGCGGCAGCCAGGGCGTCGGCGCCGCGATCGTGCGGGCGACCGCCCGCGAGGGCGCCGACGTCGTCTTCACCGGGCGCCGCGCCGATGTCGGTGAGGCTCTTGTCGCAGAACTGGCCGAGGCGGGGACCAAGGTCTCCTTCGTACGGGCCGACCTGGCCGACCCCGCGCAGGCGCGCGGCAGCGTCGAGCAGGTCGTCGCCGCGCGTGGGCGGATCGACTGCCTGGTCAACGCCGCGGGTCTCACGTCGCGCGGCTCCCTGCTGGAGACCACGCCGGAGCTGTTCGACGCGCACATGGCGATCAACCTGCGGGCGCCGTTCTTCGCGATGCAGGCGGCCGTTGCCGACATGATCGCGCGCAAGGCGCCGGGCACCATCGTCAACATCGGCTCCAACTGCGCGCACGGCGGACCTCCCTTCCTCGCGCCGTACTCCACCGCGAAGGCCGGACTGGCCGGACTGACCCGCAACGCCGCCCACGCGCACCGCTGGGACCGCATCCGGATCAACGGCCTCAACATCGGCTGGACGGAGACCGAGGGCGAGGACGCCATCCAGCGCGAGTTCCACGGCGCCGGCGACGACTGGCGCGAGGAGGCCGCCCGCCGTCTGCCCATGGGCAAGCTCGGACAGCCCGACGAGATCGCCGACTTCGTCGTCTTCCTGCTCTCCGACCGCAGCGGCGTCGTGACCGGCTCCGTCATCGACTGGGACCAGAACGTCCTCGGCGGCCAGGACTGATTCCACCGTCAGCACCCGAAACACCCTAAATCACCAGCCAAGCACCACCGAATCACCCTTGCACCGCCCGACCGGGCTGAAGGAGCAACATCACATGCGTATAGGCATCATGGGCCTCGGCCGGATCGGCGCTTTCCACGCCGAAACCCTGTCCCAGCTCGAGGCGGTGGACTCCCTGGTGGTCACCGACCCGGTGGCCGCGGCGGCCGCCTCGGCCGCCGAGCGCTTCGGGGCCACTCCGGTGGACTCCCCCGAGGCCGTACTGGCCGCCGGAGTCGACGGCGTCGTGATCGCCGCCGCCACGGACGCGCACCCGGAGCTGATCCTCGCCACCGTCAAGGCCGGCATCCCCGTCTTCTGCGAGAAGCCGGTGGCGCGCACTGTGGAGGAGAGCCTCGACGTGCTGCGCGCAGTCGAGGGCAGTGGCGTCGAGGTCCACATCGGCTACAACCGGCGCTTCGACCCCGGATACGTGGCGGCACGGCAGGCCGTGGTCAGCGGCGAACTCGGCCTGCTGCACACCGTGCGATCCACCACCCTGGACCCGGCGCCGCCGCCCGCCGCGTATGTGGCCGTCTCCGGCGGCATCTTCCGCGACTGCAGCGTCCACGACTTCGACATCGTCCGCTGGGTGACGGGCAGGGAGGTCGTCGAGGTGTACGCCACCGGCTCAAATCGCGGCGCCGACTACATCGCCGAGGCCGGGGACGTCGACACCGCCTCCGCGATCCTCACCCTGGACGACGGCACGCTGGCCCTGGTCTCCAACACGCGGCACAACCCGCGCGGTTACGACGCCCGTCTGGAGCTCCACGGCATGAAGGACAGCATCGCCGCGGGTCTCGAGGACAAGTTGCCGCTGCGCTCCGTCGAGCCCGGGGCCACCTTCCCGGCCGACAAGCCGCACCACTTCTTCATGGACCGCTTCGCCGACGCCTACCGCGCCGAACTCACCGCCTTCACCGAGGTGGTCGCGGGTCGCAGGCCGTCCCCGTGCACCGTGGCCGACGCCATCGAGGCGAGCCTGATCGCGGAGGCCTGCACCCTGTCGCTGCGCGAGCACCGTCCCGTGCGCATGGAGGAGGTGCGCCGGGGTTAGCGCCCCCAGCGCATCGGCCTGGCGGCGGCCACTCGGCGTCGTCGGCTCCCTGCCCGAAACAGCGATGGGCTGTCGCGGCAGGGAGCCGGGCGTACCGCCGTGGCCTGCGTCAGGACGACCTGGCCGGTGACGAACTCGGCCCACAGGCCGATCCGCAGCTCGGTGCCGGATGATGCAGCGGACCGCGCGAAGCTGATCGTGACCGCGGCCCTCGGGCGAGCAGCCCGAGAGACGAGTGGTGACCGTCGAGATCACGGAGCGGACCGGATGTCAGTGCCCGGTGCCAGACTTTCCGTCATGAGTGACGATGTGCGGTCAGATCAGGTCGTGGACGTGCGGTTGCGGGATGTCGGGGAAGCCGATCTGCAGCTGTTCTTCGAGTACGAGCACGAGCCGGAGGCGGTACGGCGGTCGAGGTTCACGCCGCGGCCCCGGGAGGCCTTCATGAAGCACTGGGCCACGAGGGTCCTCGGTGATCCCACCGTCTTCGTGCAGACGATCACCGTCGACGGAGAGACGGCGGGCAATGTCGTGGCCTGGTGGGAGCAGGACCGGCGCTTCATCGGCTACTGGCTGGGGCGGCCGTACTGGGGCCGGGGAATCGGCACGGAGGCGCTGACGCTGTTTCTGCAGCGTGAGACGAACCGCCCTCTCCACGCGGACCCCTTCGCGGGGAACACCGGCTCGGTGCGCCTGCTGGAGAAGTGCGGGTTCCGGCGCGCCGAGCCGGTGTGGCACGGCGAGGACGAGCACGTTCTGCTCGTGCTGCACCAGGACGGCTGACCACGCTCTGCGCCCAGCCGCCCCGGCCGGGGTGCCCACATGTGCCCAGCCCCGGTCTTCGGCTCACCGCGTCTCCAGACGCGCGGCCTTGGTGTGGGCGTTCTGGGCGTCGCGGCGCGCCTTCTTGGCGATGCGGCCGACCTCGGCGGCCTCGTGGCGTGCCTCGTCCAGGTCGCTGCGCGCCGCGCGCTGCCGCTCCTGCGCCGCCTTCAGCTCCTCGGACAGCGCGGTCACCCGCTCGTCGTCCTCCCGCAGCAGCTCTTCAGCCTGCTCGCGCCGGGCTTCGGCCTGCCTCAGCTCGTCCTGTCTCAGGCGTGCTTGGTGCTCGGCGCTCTCGGCCTCTTCGCGGGCATGGGCGAGTTTCTGTCGCCGTTCCTCCTCGCGGCGCCGCTCCCTTTCCTCCTTCGCGGTCAGGACCGGAGCGTCCCGGGCAGCAGCGCGGCGGGCGGCGCTGTGGGCGGTGGTGGTCGGTTCGGGAGCAGGGGGTTGCTTGCTGCGCGCCGGCCGGGCTGTGACGGCACTGGCGCTCGCGGCCCCGGCCAAGAACTGCGTCCCGACCGGCGGATGGAGGCTCTTGGCCAGGCGGCCGGAGGCCCATTGCCGCGCGGCCTCCGAATCGGCGAGGACCGCATGCAGGCTCTCCTCGACCTCCCGCTGCACGTCGTCACCGACCGGATGCCCGGTCTTGGCCGCCAGCTGCCGGGCCTGCCGGGCGAGTGCGGCGACCACACCGTGCTGCTGCCGGTTGAGCTCGCGCAGTTGCGGACCGTCGAGCTGTTCGTGGGCCTGGCGCAGTCCTTCGCCGAGCCGGAGTAGCCCGGCCACCTGCTCGGGCTCGGAGCGGACGAGGAGATTGCCGGCCCATGCCGCAAGCGTCGGCCGCCGCAGAGCGCTGATCTGGGCGGCGAGCGCGCGGTCGTTCTCCTTCCGGGCGGCGGCCGCGTACCGGTCGCGGGCGGCGACGAAGTCCTCGGGCGCCAGCCCGTACAGCTCATCCTCGATGCTTTCCAGATCCACGGCTCATCCCAGATCCCGGCTCGTCCCATTGGCTTGCGCCGCGATGCCCGCCTGACAGACACGAGTCTGCCTCTTCACCCGGGTAATTCCTTCATGTGGCTCCCACCCTCCTATGTGACTCCCACCCTCCGGTAAAGCCCATGCCGGCGCGAGCCGTGCCGCAGCTGCCAGGGCCCGGCGCCACGGCGATACCTGCCCACAGTCCGCCCTCGGATCGGGGCCTAAGGGTCGGCGGTGCCGGGAGTGCCTCAGGCCGCGCGGGTGAAGAGGCACTCGACGGCGGCCACCAGCGCGGCGCGGCGGGCGGCGGTGCAGCCGGGTTCCGCCTCGACCAGTTCGCCAGTCCGCTTTCGGCGAGCCTGGCGAGCCCCTCGCGCACCGAAGTGCGGCTGGTCAGTGGGCGTCGTAGATGCCGCGGGCGTCGACCAGTGCGGGGGCCGGCGTCACCGCCTCCGCCGCGTCGAGCACGCGCGCCTCGATGCCGTAGCGGCGCCCTTCTCACGAACCGCCCCCCGAGCGATTGGATTGCACCACCCGGCAGCACCGGCAGAGTGGCTTCGGGCCGACGGTGCGCCCATCCGACGTCATCGGGCCGCCACGCTGGGAAGACACACCAGGTACATATCAACTGTGCTCGTACGATCACGGCCATGACAGACACCCCCCAGTGGCTGAGCACCGAGGAGAACCGCGCCTGGCGCGCGTATCTACGCACCCGTCGTCTGCTGGGCGCCTGGCTCAACCAGCAACTGCTGCGCGACTGGGGGCTGTCCGAACCGGAGTACGAGATCCTTGTGGTGCTGTCCGAGCATCCGGCCAGGAGGATGACCTCGCTCGAGCTGCGCTGTCGGCTCCTGTGGGAGAAGAGCCGGCTGTCGCACCAGCTGCGCCGTATGGAGCTGCGTTGCCTGATCAGCCGCGAGCCCAACCCCGATGACGCCCGCAGCGCCGTGGTCTCCCTGACCACGGAGGGTCTCCGGGCCATCGAGCGGGCCGCACCGAGCCATGTGGCCAACGTGCGGGAACACTTCATCGACCTGTTGTCGCCGGAGGAGCTCGCCATCCTCACCGAGATCAGCGAGCGCGTGCTCGACCATCTCGCCGCCGCTGGCGAGTTGAATGTCCCCGAAGGGGACTGACGAGTCGCCGGCGGCGAGCGGGCGGGCGGCTGAGGGAGCCTCGCCGTCACCGTCATGTGGTGGCGCAGCAACCGCCGGTGGGGGCGGGGGCGCCGACGCCGATCTGGAGCGTGGTCGGCGCCGTGCAGCAGCCGCCGTTCCCACCGCCCCGTCCGGCGTCCGTCTCTTCGGCTCCGAGCTCGTCGAACAGTCCCGCGCCGCCGCATACGCCGGTCTCGGGCAGCGTGAGCTCCACGCGCTCGGCGGCCTCACGGTCTCCGGCGATCGCGGCGGCGACGGAGCGGACCTGCTCGTAGCCGGTCATGGCGAGGAAGGTGGGAGCGCGGCCGTAGGACTTCATGCCGACCAGGTAGACGTCCTGCTCGGGATGGGAGAGCTCGTTCACGCCGTGCGGGTAGACCGTGCCGCACGAGTGGACGTTCGGGTCGATCAGCGGCGCGAGCGCGACCGGGGCCTGGAGACGTTCGTCGAGTCCGAGGCGGATCTCGGTGACGAAGGACAGGTCGGGACGGAATCCGGTGAGCACGATGACCTCGTCGAGCGGCTCGGTGCACCTGCCGTCCTCGGCTACGAGCGTCAGGCGGCCGTCGGTGCCGCGTTCGACGGCCTCGGTGCGGAAGCCGGTGACGGCGGAGGCGTGCCCGGCATCGACGGCGGCCTTCGTGGCGAAACCGAGGGCACCGCGGGCGGGCAGCTGATCGGCCGCTCCCCCACCGTACGTCGACCCGCTGAACCCGCGGCGCAGGATCCACACGGCATGCGTGCCGTCCCCCTCCTTCTTCGCGAGATCGGCGAGGGCCACCAGGGTGGTGAAGGCCGATGCGCCGGAGCCGACGACTGCGGTGCGCCGGCCCGCGTAACGGGCGCGTACGGCAGGGTCGTTGAGGTCGGGGATGCGGTAGGAGATCCGGTCGGCGGCTGCCTTCTCGCCGAGCGCCGGGAGGCCGTCGCCGCCGAGCGGGCCGGGGGTGGTCCAGGTGCCGGAGGCGTCGACGACGGCGCGGGCGGTGATGCGCTCCTCGGTGCCGTCGGCGGTGGCGAGGTGGATGGTGAAGGGCTGTGCCTCACGGCCGGAGTCCACGATCCGATCCCTGCCCGCCCGTGCGACCCCGGTGACGGTCACGCCGTAACGGACCCTGTCGCCGAGAACGTCGGCCAGCGGCTGGAGGTAGCGCGTCACCCAGTCGCCGCCGGTGGGGTACGTCGCGCCGACCGGCCTGACCCAGCCGGTCGGGGCGAGCAGCTTCTCGGCGGCAGGGTCGACGAGCTCAGCCCAGGTGGAGAACAGCCGCACATGCGACCACTCCCGCACGGACGCGCCCGCAGCGGGACCTGCCTCCAGGACCAGGGGTTCGAGGCCGCGCTCGATCAGATGGGCAGCGGCGGCCAGGCCGATGGGACCGGCACCGATCACGAGGACAGGCAGTTCGGTGGTGGCGGGCGCGTTCACGATCGACTCCTTGTTTCGATACCTGTCGATGTCCTGCGCGGCCAGCATGGCACCTGCATCGACATCCGTCAACATAGGCATTCATCGAAATAGAACCCGCAGGCACTCGCCGCAGACGGGAGGTCGACCGGAAATCTTCGCGGATTCGACGGAAGCCTTCGTGGATTCGACGTGTGTCAACATAGACGTATGTCGAATACCGAGGTGCTTCCGATACTGGAACCCGCGGCCCCCGCGGCCGTGGCGCCTTGCTGCCCGCCGCTGACCGAACGGCCCCTGACCGCCGAGGATGCGGAGCGGACCGCGAGGATGTTCAAGGCGCTCGGCGACCCGGTCCGGCTGCGGCTGTTCTCGCTGGTCGCCTCGCACGAGGGCGGCGAGGCGTGCGTCTGCGACATCTCCGACGTCGGCGTCTCCCAGCCGACCGTCTCGCACCATCTGAAGAAGCTGAAGGAGGCCGGGCTGCTGACCTCCGAACGGCGCGGCACCTGGGTCTACTACCGCGTGGAGCCGTCGGTACTGGCCGCCATGAGCCGGTTGCTCACGTCCGCCGCCGCGGTCTGACCTCGCGCGGCGACGGGCGAGGCGCTGCCGTTACGGCCGACACAGATTCCGGACAGCCTCTCGCCGGTTGATCAACCGTCGACGTCCGGCCCGCCGCCCGGGCGCCCAAACACAAGGACAACCAGGCCCAGCCCCACCGCCGCCCCGACCAGCTGCATGGCGATGAAACCGGCCACCGAGCCGGGCGCGATGCCCGCGAAGGTGTCGGAGAAGGCCCGGCCGATCGTCACGGCCGGATTGGCGAACGACGTGGACGAGGTGAACCAGTAGGCGGCGCCGATGTACGAGGCGACCGCGACCGGTGCGAGGTGCAGCCGGCCGGTTCGGGCGAGCCCGAAGATCAGCAGGATCAGCCCGGCGGTGGCGACGACCTCGCCGAGCAGCAGGTGCCCGGCCGAACGCTCATGGGTCGACCACTTCACCGCCGGCTCGGCGAACATGGCGTTCGCCATGACGGCCCCGCCGATCGCTCCCACGATCTGGGCCGGTATGCAGACCAGCAGTTCCCGGGCCGTGATTCCGGAGCCGCTGCGCCGGGACGTGAACCACTCGGCGAGCGTGACCACGGGGTTGAAGTGCGCTCCCGACACCGGTCCCAGCAGGGCGATCAGCACGCCGAGGCCGAAGACCGTGGCGATCGAGTTGGCGAGCAACTGGACTCCGACGTCCTGGCTCAGCCGGGTGGCCTGGATGCCCGAACCCACCACGACGGCCACCAGGGCGGCCGTCCCCACCAGCTCGGCGGCGGCCCGCCGGGCGAGCGGCGTACGCGGCAGCGCCCCATCCGGTTCGCGCTGCGGCGCGGCAGCCGATGCGCGCTCCGGCGCAGCCTCAGGCAGGGAGTCGGTGGCGGTCACTAGGGCTCCTCGTACGACGGAGAGAGGGGGATGCTGGACGGGGATGGGAGATCAGGGGCAGGCGAGGCGGGGGCGGAGATCAGGGGCAGGCGCGCCTGGAACCGCTCTCGGCGGTGGCGAGGGCGCTGGCGGCGAGTTCCGCGAACGAGTCGGCGAGTGAGGTGATGACCTCCGGCTTGAGCCGGTAGTACGTGAACCGGCCGCAGGGCTCCGTCTCCACCACCCCGGCCTCGCGCAGCACCCGCAGATGGTTGGACAGGTTGGTCTGCCGCGCGCCCGTCTCCTCCACCAGGTGCGTGGTGCACAGGGTCTCGCGGGCGAGGAGGGACACGATCTTCAGCCTCAGCGGGTCGGCCAGCACCCGCATCAACTCAGTATCGACTGACGTCAGCATGGACTGATACTGTCACATCAGCCCGAGCTGACACCACCCAGCGTGAGCCGGCACCGCACCAGCAATCCGCACCAGCATGAGCCGGCACCACAGCCGCCTGAGCCGCACAGCCGACACCAGACCAGGAAGCGCCGATGCCCTCCACCCCGCTCGCCTCCGTACTGTTCGTCTGCGTCCACAACGCCGGGCGCTCGCAGATGGCCGCCGGATTCCTCGACCACCTCGCAGGGGACCGCGTCGAGGTCCGCTCCGCCGGGTCTCTCCCGGCCGACCAGGTCAACCCGGCCGCCGTCGAAGCGATGAAGGAGGTCGGCGTCGACATCTCCGGGCAGCGGCCCAAGGTGCTGACCACCGAGGCCGTTCAGGCGTCCGACTACGTCATCACCATGGGCTGCGGTGACGCCTGTCCCGTCTTCCCCGGCAAGAAGTACCTCGACTGGGCCCTGGAGGACCCGGCCGGCAAGGGCGTCGAGTCCGTGCGCCCGATCCGCGACGAGATCAGGACCCGTATCGAGGCCCTGATCGCCGAGATCGACGCCAAGTCGGAGCAGTGACCACGGCTGCCGCGGCGCCGCCCCTCCGTCCCGACCCCGGTGCTTCGGCCCGAACGCATTTCTGTTACAGAACGTGATGCGGCTCGCCCTATGGGACCGGGGCAGTGTAAACATGGCCTATGGTCCGACTCTTGGGTCGATCCTGGGCCCAGTCGGGCCTCACATTCACCGGTCTGCGCCCAGGGCGCCGACCGGAGGCCGCATGCCGACTGGCTGACCCGCCCGAAGGGCCTGGGCAGCGATCCCGGCAGACGCCGCGGGACCGGCAGACACCACCACACCGACCGCTCTCTGTCGAACTGGGCGGACAACACGGCGGCGGCCCCCGGCGCCCGTGGACTGCGAGGCTGCGGTCGGCCCTGAGCAGGCGCAGCATCGCCGGCCAGGTGTTCGTGCTGCATGTGGTGATCGTGCTGCTGCTGGTCGTGGCCGCGGCCGTGGCGCTCGTACTGCAGGTACGGCACGACAGCAGCCAAGAGGCCCGCAACCGCTCGCTCGCTGTGGCGGAGACGTTCGCGAACTCCCCGGGCACCGCCGAGGCACTGGCCGCCCCCGACCCCACCGCACTGCTCCAGCCGCGCGCCGAGGCGGCCCGCAAGCAGTCGCACGTGGACTTCATCGTCGTCATGAACACCGAGGGGATCCGCTACACGCACCCCAAACAGGACAGGATCGGGAAGAAGTTCGTCGGAAACATCGGTCCCGCCCTCGCCGGCCAACCCGTCACCGAGGAGATCACGGGGACCATAGGCCCGCTGGTGCAGGCAGTGGTTCCCGTCAAGGACTCCGACGGCAAGGTCGTGGGACTGGTGTCCGCCGGCATCACGACCGCCCATGTGGGCGGCTACGTCGAAGAGCAGATGCCGATCCTCTTCGCCGCCGCGGCCACCGCCCTCGCCCTCGCCACGGCGGGGACGGCCGTGGCGAGCAGACGGCTGATGCGCCAGACCCGGGGCCTCGGCCCGTACGAGATGACCCGGATGTACGAGCACCATGACGCGGTGCTGCACTCCGTCCGGGAAGGGGTGCTCATCCTCAGCGGCGAGGGCCGGCTGGTACTCGCCAACGACGAGGCGCAGAGGCTGCTCGGCCTACCCAAGGACGCCGAGGGCAGGCACGTCTCGGAACTCGGCCTCGACTCCGACACGGCCGGGCTGCTGGCCTCCGGGCGGGTCGCCACCGACGAGGTGCACCTGGTCGGGGACCGGCTGGTGGCGGTCAACAACCGGCCCACGGACCGCGACGGCGGCCCGCGCGGCAGCGTCGCGACGCTCCGCGACTCGACCGAGCTGCGCGCCCTGTCCGGCAGGGCCGAGGTGGCACGGGAACGCCTCAAACTGCTGTACGACGCCGGAGTCGGCATCGGCACGAGCCTGGATGTGACCCGCACGGCCGAGGAGCTGGCGGAGGTGGCCGTGCCGCGCTTCGCGGACTACGTCAGCGTGGACCTGGTGAACGCCGTCCTGAACGGGGACGAGCCGGACGGCGCGGTCACCGAACTGCACCGCACAGCGTTCAACGGCATCCAGAAGGACGCTCCTCTCTACCAGGTGGGCGAGCAGATCAGGGTCGTCGGCTCCACGCCCCAAGCCCGGGGCCTGGCCACCGGGCAGGGAGTCGTCGAGCCCGACCTGAGGTCTGCGCCCGCGTGGCTGGAACAGGACCCGGAACGCACCGAGCAGGTCCTGGAATTCGGCATCCACTCACTGGTCACCGTCCCGCTGCGCGCGGGCGGCGTGGTGATGGGCATGGCCAACTTCTGGCGCTCGGGGAAGCCCGAGCCCTTCGACGACGACGACCGGGCCCTCGCCGAGGAGCTCGTCGCCCGCGCCGCGGTCTCCATCGACAACGCGCGCCGCTACACCCGCGAGCACACGATGGCCGTGACGCTGCAGCGCAGTCTCCTCCCGCGCAATCTGCCCGAGCAGACCGCACTCGACGTCGCCTACCGCTATCTGCCCGCGCAGGCGGGGGTCGGCGGTGACTGGTTCGACGTCATGCCGCTGCCCGGCGCCCGCGTCGCGCTCGTCGTGGGCGACGTCGTCGGCCACGGTCTGCACGCCGCCGCCACCATGGGGCGGCTGCGCACCGCGGTGCACAACTTCTCCACTCTGGACCTGCCGCCCGACGAGCTCCTCGGTCTCCTCGACGACATGGTCAGCCGCATCGACCAGGACGAGGCCGCGGCGGGCGGCAGCGCCACGATCACCGGCGCCACCTGTCTGTACGCGATCTACGACCCCGTCTCCCGGCGATGTACCGTCGCCCGGGCCGGCCACCCCGTGCCGGCGCTGGTCCGTCCCGACGGCACGGTCGAGTTCCCCGAGGTGCCCGCGGGCCCGCCGCTCGGCCTGGGAGGACTGCCGTTCGAGACGGCGGAGCTGGTCCTGGACGAAGGCAGCAAGCTGGTCCTCTACACCGACGGGCTCATCGAGGACCGCTACCGCGACATCGACATCGGACTGGAGCTCCTGCGCTCGGCTCTGGCCGGGGCCGACCGGTCACCGGACGACACCTGCCGGGCGGTTCTCGACGCCCTGCTGCCGGCCCGGCAGAGCGACGACATCGCCCTGATCGTGGCCCGCACCCGCGCCCTGGATGCCGACGGCATCGCCGAATGGGACGTGCCCTCCGACCCCGCGGCCGTCGCCGAAGTGCGGTCCTCGGTCGTCCGCCAGCTTGCCGAGTGGGGACTGGACGACATGGCGTTCACCACGGAGCTGCTGCTCAGCGAGCTGGTCACCAACGCCATCCGCTACGGCGGTGAACCGATCCGCGTCCGTCTGCTGCGCGACCGCAGCCTGATCTGCGAGGTCTTCGACGCCAGCAGCACCTCGCCGCACCTGCGGTACGCAGCCACCACGGACGAGGGCGGACGCGGCCTGTTCCTCGTCGCCCAGCTCGCCGAACGCTGGGGCACCCGCTACACCCCCGAAGGCAAGATCATCTGGGCCGAGCAGCCGCTGCCCCAGCTGTAGTCACGCGGCGCCGGCCGCACTGCTCTTTTCGGCACCGGTGCCGGTGCCGATTCCGGTTCCGGGGCGTGTCGGCAGGCGCCTCGGGGTACGGCTGACGGTCATTCCCTCCGACGTCGCGGCACGCGCGAAGACGATGGCGTCGTGGACCGCGGCTCCGCCGGGATCGTTGTTGAAGTACACATGGAGGTCGCACCTGTCCGGCCAGGTGTCGGCGAGGCGCCGCACCCATGTGTGGAGCGACTGCCGGCCGTAGCGGGGCCACGGCCTGGCCCGTCCGACGTGCAGGCGCAGATAGCCCCAGTCGGCGGTCCGCCACAGCGGCGTGACGGGCCGGGCCTCCACGTCGGCCCAGCACAATGCCGCACGCCGGTTCTCGAGCACCGCCCGGACGTCGGGAGTCCACCAGGAGTCATGGCGAGGCTCGACCGCTACCCGGGTACCGGCGGGGAACCAGCTCAGGCAGTCGTCCAGGAGTGCGGGATCCCCGCGCAGGGTGGGCGGGAGCTGCAACAACACCGGGCCGAGCCGGTCGCCTAGACCGGCGGCATGGCTCATCAGCCGGTGCACCGGCTCCTCCGGGTCCCGCAACCGCTTGATATGGGTCAGGAAGCGGCTGGCCTTGACGGCGACGACGAAGCCCTGCGGCGTACGGCCCCGCCATGCGGCGAACGTCTCCCGCGTGGGCAGCCGGTAGAAGGCGTTGTTGATCTCGACCGTGGCGAACTGTGCGGCGTACTCCTCCAGCCACAGCCGCTGGGGCATGTCGGCCGGATACAGGACTCCACGCCAGTCCCGGTACTGCCACCCGGAGGTACCGACGAACACGGGCATACCTCCATCAGAGCACGCCCGTCTCGCTTCCGGCCTCCCGACCAGCCGCTGAGCGGCGCTCTGGGCACCCAGAGGACCGTGTGCCAGACTCCCACGATGACCGCAGAGACGATCAACGCGGCGGCCTCGGGTACGTGGAAGCTCGGCGACCTGACCGTCAACCGCCTGGGATTCGGCGCGATGCGCCTGACCGGCAGCGCCGACTTCGACCTCGGCGTACCGAGCGACCGCGAACGCTCGATCAGCGTGCTGCGGCGCGCGGTCGAGCTCGGCGTCAACCACATCGACACCGCCGCGTTCTACTTCTCGTCGCTGCGCTCCGCCAATGAGCTGATCAACCGGGCGCTGTCCCCTTACCCGGACGACCTGGTCATCGTCACCAAGGTCGGGCCGGGCCGCGACCCGTCCGGCGAGTGGCTGCCCTGGGCCACTCCCGAGCAGCTGCGCGGCCAGGTCGAGGAGAACTTGCGCCAGCTCGGCCGCGACCACCTCGACGTGGTGAACCTGCGCCTCAACGGCCCCGGCTCGCTGGCCGAGCACTTCGGTGCGCTGGCCGAGCTGCGCGACGCAGGACTCGTACGCCACCTGGGCATCTCCAATGTCGGCCCCGCGCACCTCGCCGAGGCCCAGGCCATCGCCCCGGTGGTCTGCGTGCAGAACCGGTACGGACTGGGCACTGGGCACGAGGACTCCGACGAGGTGCTCCGGGCCTGCGGCGAGCAGGGGATCGCGTTCGGGCCGTTCTTCGCGATCGCCGGTGAAGGCGGTGCATTCGGCGCGAGCACTGATGGCGGCGAGAACGGCCAGGGCAGCGCAGTACTCGCCGTCGCCCGCGCACACGGCGCGACTGAGGCGCAGGTACGGCTGGCGTGGACCCTGCACCAGGGGCCGCATATGCTCGCCATCCCGGGCACCGGCAACCCGGACCATCTGGTCGAGAACGTGGCCGCCGGCGCGCTGCGGCTCTCGTCGGAAGAGCTGGCCCGCCTGGGATCGGTGCACCACGGGTGAGGTCCACGGTGGTCACCACCAGGGTGAGGGATGAGGCGGGAACCAGCGCGCTCGACCCCGTGCGCCCGCGTTGAAGCGGAACAGAGAGAATCACAGGGGCCGGGACGAAGAGCCGAGGGGGCCGGGCGTCCCGGCCGGTGAGTCTCTGCCGTGACCACCGCGACACCAGCCTTGGAGAGAACCGACATGCACCTTCGCTGCGCCGTGCTCGACGACTTCCAGAGCGCCGCGACCACCGTCGCCGACTGGTCACCCATCGCGGCTGACGTGGAGGTCGTGACCTTCACTGAGCACTTCGCCACCGAGGACGAACTGGCCGCGGCGATCGTCGACTTCGACATCGTCGTCACCCTCCGCGAGCGCGTGCCGTTCCCCGCCTCGCTGCTCTCGCGGCTGCCGCGTCTGAAGCTGCTGATCGCCTCCGGGATGCGCAACTCGGTGATCGACTACGCCGCCGCCGAAGCGGGCGGCGTGACCGTGTGCGGCACGGCGAGCTCCTCGACACCCCCCGTCGAGCTGACCTGGGCGCTGCTGCTCGGCCTGGCCCGCGGCATCGTCACCGAGAACAACGCGCTGCGGGACGGCGGCCCCTGGCAGATCACGGTGGGCGCCGATCTGCACGGCCGCCGGCTCGGTCTGCTCGGGCTCGGCAAGATCGGCAGCAGAGTCGCCCAGGTCGGACTCGCCTTCGGCATGGAGGTGGTGGCCTGGAGCCAGAACCTCACCGAGAAGCGCACGGAGGAGGTCGGCGTGGAGCTGGCCGCCTCCAAGGAGGAACTGCTCGCCGGAAGCGACTTCGTCTCCATCCACCTCGCGCTCAGCGACCGCACCCGCAATCTGATCGGCCCAGCCGAGCTGGCCCTGCTGAAGCCGACGGCCTACCTCGTCAACACCTCCCGTGCGGCCATCGTCGACCAGGACGCGCTGCTCGGCGCCCTGCGGGACGGCCGCATCGCCGGGGCCGGGGTCGATGTGTTCGACATCGAGCCGCTGCCCGCCGATCACCCGATGCGCTCGGCACCCCGCCTGCTCGCCACCCCGCACCTCGGCTACGTCTCCCACGCGAACTACGAGACGTACTACAGCCAGGCCGTCGAGAACATCCAGGCGTTCCTCGCCGGGTCACCGGTACGCCTCCTCGGCTGACGGGGCTGGCTCCGGTACGCCTTCACGGCTGACGCCTGGTGCGTACGGCCCACCGGTGGTCCAATGAAAGTGGAGCCAAGGACCCCACATCCAGACGCGGGGAAGCGGAGCGACACCGCGCACCGCGCAATCAGGGTCCGCGAGAAGCGGGCGGGTCCTTGGCCCCCCTCACCCCTGCGGATCTAGGTGGTGGACGAGAAGGCGAGAACGGCCGTTCCATCATCGACCGACTTCACCCTGATGGTGAGGCCGTTGAGAATGCAGATGCCGCCGGCGCCGCTCGTGGTCCGCAACGAGTTGCCGTTTCCGGTCGCCCGCATCGACACGGTGTCGGGGGTGACCAGGGTGACGGAGACCAAGTCGATCCCGAAGCGGCTGTCGACGGGGATGTCCGTGGGCTCCGACACCGCGATCTGGCATGTCCCGTCGAAGCAGGCCTGTACATCGGAGTCGCCGGCGTTTCGGCGAGCCGCCGCGGCGCCGGACGAGGCAGAGTCCGGCGCATTCGGCGATTCGATCGATTTCCTCGACGAGGGCGAAAGGGACCCGGCCGAGGCCGAGTTCGACGCCCCCGCCGTCAGCCAGTCGCCGTTCCGGCCGTCCGAACCAGAGGCCTGCCATCCGCAGCCGACCACCCCCGCGAAGCTCAACGCGGCCACCACCGTCGCCGCCCCTACGGCGCGCCGGCGGCCGGCAGTCCTGCGCTCAGGTCCGGTCCCGGCCGCGGCCCACGCTTCGGCTGCCGCTGCCTTCATGGTTTCCGTTCTCAACGATCAACCCGCCATCTCGTACACGATTCCGTACATTCCCTGCGCCGCCGGGCGGCCTCGGCCCAGCCCGGCCCGCACTTGTGTAACGGGCGAACCGCGGAGGGGTCCCGGAGCGGATGGGGCACCTTGACCCGGATGGAGCAGCGCGGCGCCCTCGGC
Source organism: Streptomyces sp. NPDC002896 (assembly GCF_040295225.1). NCBI lineage: Bacteria > Bacillati > Actinomycetota > Actinomycetes > Kitasatosporales > Streptomycetaceae > Streptomyces > Streptomyces sp. NPDC002896. The sequence continues at coordinate 57,883 of NZ_JBEOVA010000035.1, forward strand.
CGACCCCGGTGTTCTCAGCCGACGTGCGCAGCGGGACACTGAGCCCATGCACACCGAGGATCACCATCCCGAACGGCTGCGCACACTCGGCGAGCGGTACCCGGCGATGACGCTCGACGACCTCGTCACCCGGGCCACGTCTCTCGTAGGGCCGGGTCACCGCGCGCTCCTCGGCATCACCGGCAGCCCGGGCGCCGGAAAGACCACGCTCGCCGAACAGCTGGTCCGGCGACTCAACGCCGACGGACCACCCTGGGCCGCCCATGTGCCGATGGACGGCTTCCATCTCGCCGACGTCGAACTGGACCGCCTGGGCCGCCGCGACCGCAAGGGCGCACCCGACACCTTCGACGCCGCGGGCTACGCGGCGCTGCTGCGCCGCCTGCGCGACGACGAGGACGACATCGTCTACGCGCCGGGTTTCGAGCGCATTCTGGAACAGCCCATCGCGGGCACCATCCCCGTGCCGCGCACCGCGCGGCTGATCGTCACCGAGGGCAATTACCTTCTGCTGGACGAGGGGTCGTGGGCGCGTGTCCGGCACCAGTTGGACGAGGTCTGGTACTGCGAGCTCGACGAGGGCGCGCGCGTACGTCGCCTCGTCACCCGGCACGAGCAGTTCGGTAAGGACCACGAGACAGCGGTGGCATGGGTGCTGGGCACCGACCAGCGCAACGCCGACCTGGTCGCCGAAAGCCGTCACCGCGCCGACCTGATCGTCCCGACGGCCGCCCTGCCGGCCGAGTACGACAGCCGCGACCCGTCGGCGGCGAGCTCGCCGGCCTGACGGGGTACCTACGCGGGGTCACCCTGCAGAACGAGATATGCCCGGCGTCGTAGCCGCGCGGTCCGCACTCGACGACGAGGATCAGGCCCAGGTACAGCTGGCACGGCGGCGCCTACGCGACGCGCGTACCCAACGCCCCCACTATGGGCAGCACGCAACCAGGCACCAGCGCACCACCGGTGGTGCAACCGCCGAAGACTCCGCAGAAGGCCGGTCACCCTAACGCGACAAGGCAAGTTCCGTATGCAAGGCAGGCCCGTATGAGAGCGCTTCTGCTCCGTGTTTCCGACCGCATGTTCCCGCACGGCACGAACACCTTCGGTGCCGTGCCGGCCCTGCTCGTTCTGCTCACCGTCGTCACCGGCATCGTCGACGCGGTGAGCTACCTGGGCCTCGGGCACGTCTTCGTCGCCAACATGACCGGGAACGTGGTCTTCCTGGGCTTCGCCGTGGCAGGCGCGGGCGGTCTCTCGGCCTGGGCGTCCGCGCTGGCCATCGGCGCGTTCGTGCTGGGGGCGTGGTCGACCGGGCGGCTGCACCTGCGCGCTCTCGACCCGCAGCGGGTGCTGGTCCGGGCCACCGCGGTACACGCGGTCCTCGTCGCCATCGGGGTGGCGGTCGCCGGCTTGGCGGGCCAGTACGGCACAGTGGCCCGTGCCGTTCTCATCGCGCTCCTCGCTGGCGGTATGGGCCTTCAGAACGCCGCCGTGCGCAAGCTCGCCGTACCCGAACTGAGCACCACCGTCGTCCTGACCTCCACCCTCACCGGGCTGGCCGCGGACGCTCCCGGGTTCGCCCTCCTGCGTCGCGTGTGCTCGGTCGCCGCGATGATCGTCGGGGCTGTGTTCGGGGGCCTGCTCCACCTCCGCGCAGGACCCGCGTCAGCGCTCGGGCTGGCCGTGGTGCCGTTGGTCATCGTGGCGGCCATCGCCACCCGTCCCCGGGCCGAAACCCCGTAGCCCCGCGGGCGGCACCTACCGCCACTCCCCCGAAGCGCGTTGCCGCAAATCGGACCGGTAGGCGCCCGGCGGGGAGCCGTACCGCTGCCGGAAGGCCCGGCTGAAGTGGAACGGGCTGGTGAAGCCGGACAGCGCGGCCACCCGTTCCGCCGGCAGTTCCGTGACTTCCAGCAGCCGGGCGGCATGACGCAACCGGGCTTGTTGCAGCGCCCGCATCGGCGACTGACCGACCTGCTGCGTGAACAGATGCGCGAACCGGGACGGCGACAGCGCGACTTCGGCGGCCAGCGACCGCACCGTGTGGGGCGCTCCCGGATCGGCGTCCATCAGGTCCCCGGCCTGCCGCACCCGGGGGTCGACGCCGGACTCGTACCGCTCCGCACGTGCGGTGGCAGTGGCGAGCAGCACGATCTCCTCCAGGGAGCAGAGCGCCAGTTCCCGCGCCGCGGTGCCGTGGGCGACGGCGACCTGCCCGGTCGTCGGCCCCGTGTCCGGCGGCGGGGCGCCGTGCCCCGTCCAGCGGGCGTCGGCGAGCATCCGGCGGAACGCCGAGTCGACGCGTCCGCGTATACCGATCGCAGGCGTGACGGCGTACGTCCGGTCGCCCCGGGCATACGGGCGCAGCCACGTGGACCACGACCCCCTGGACTGGCAGTGCACCCACCAGAACGCCCAGTGCGGTGCGCCGGGACCGACCGCGTACCGGTGCGGCGTGCCGGGGCCCAGCACCACCAGGTCCCCGGCGGCCGCCTCCACCGGCACCGCGCCCTGGACGAGCCGTCCGCACCCGCCCGTGGTCCAGGTGAACAGCCAACTGTCGGCGCCGAGCGGCCGGTTCACGGTGTATCCCGACGGCTGGTCGAAGCAGCCGATCGTCACCAGGCCGGGCGGTGGGGACGGGTCGGTACGCGAAGACGCAGCCGCGGCAGCGGGCACCTCGGACGCCTCCGCAGACGAAACAGCAGCCTCGGGCAATCCATCAGCATGCACAGGCATCCTCCCCGCTCCGGTCACGACCTAGCGTGACCTGCATACTCCGCCGACCGGAAGGGTCCAGCGCATGGCAGTCACAGATATGGACGTCGACAGCGACGGCGCCTCGCTCGCCGAAGCCTCCCGCCGGCAGTTCGACGAAGAGGGCTTCACGGTGGTGCGCGCGCTGTTCCGCCCCGCCGAAATCGACGAACTCAACGCCGAGTTCACGGCCCTGCAAGCCGCCGGTCCCGTACCCGGGCACTTCGAGCCACGCGCAACAGAGACCGGTGGTCCCGCCGATCCGCTGCACCTCTACCCCCGGGTGATGCACCCGCACCGGATCAACGACCTCGCCCTGCGATTCCTCCTCGAACCGCGGCTGCGCGGCATCCTGGAGACTCTGCTGGGCGAGGAAGTCCTGGCCGCCCAGAGCATGTTCTACTTCAAGCCGCCGGGCGCACGCGGCCAGGCCCTGCACCAGGACAACTTCTATCTGCGGGTGGAACCGGGCACCTGTGTGGCCGCCTGGATCGCCTGCGATGTGATCGACCGCGACAACGGCGGCCTCGAAGTGGTGCCGGGCACGCACCGGATGGACCTGTTCTGCCCGGAGGAGGCAGACCCGGATGTGTCGTTCGCGCGCGAGTACGTGCCTCCGCCGCCCGGCCTGACCGCGGTACCCGTCGACATGTCCCCCGGCGACGTGCTCTTCTTCAACGGCAGCCTGGTCCACGGCTCCCAGCCGAACCGCACCACCGACCGCTTCCGCCGCTCGTTCATCTGCCACTACGCCGGCCGCTCGGCGCAGCGGATCGGCAACTGGTACGACTCCCTGACGATGGACGGCCACCGGATCGCCCTCCCGGAGAGCGAGGGCGCGGGCCCCTGCGGCACGGAGTTCGCTCCGAACGGCCCGCACTGACCGGCATCGTGGCGGCCTGATCCGCGAAGATCACCGTTCGTCCCGGACGCAGCGGTGCCCCCGTGCTTCGTACGAGCACGGGGGCACCGTCACCTGTCGGCCGGGACCGGGAACGGTCAGTCCTGGCCGGTCGCGGACCTGCGGCGCCGGAACACCAGGTAGCCGCCCGCCGCGACGAGGGCTGCCGCCGCCGTCGACAGGATGCCGACCGGTGCGCCGTTGCCGGTCTCGGCGAGGTCGCCTTCGGCGCCCTGTGCGGAGGGCGAGGACGACGCCGCCGGGGCCACCTCAGCCGAAGAGGCCGACGATGTCGGCTCGGCGGTGCCGGACGGCGCGGCGGATGCGGATCCGGACGCAGACCCGGACGGCGTGGCACCGGTCCCGGTGTCGTCCTCGCAGTCGGTCCAGAAGACCTTGTGCTTGGCACTGCCGTTCTCACCGTCGAAGTTCCAGAACAGCTTGTAGTGCCCGTCCGGGAGGGACAGGTCGTCCGTGCGGCCGTGGCCTTCGGCGTCGAGGGTCAGCGAACCGGTCTTGACCGTCTCGCCCTTGACGTCGGCCGTCGGGGCCCAGGCCTCGATGTGCCAGTCGACCTGCTGGCCGGCGTCGAATCCGAAGGCGTCGAGGTAGAAGGTGCAGACGTGCGGTTCGTTCTTGCGGAGTTCCTCACCGGTGGTGGCGTCGTGAATCTTCACGGTGCCGTTGTCGCCTGGAGCGGTGGCGAAGGCGGAGGGGGATATGACCAGCGAGACCGCGACGGCGGCCACGGTTGCGCTGGCGGAAGCGAGCTTGCGCATGGGCAGTCCAACGTGGGAAGGAGGGAGACGCCGTGGGGGGCGGCTCAGCTTCCTGCGTCATTGATCAACACGTCAAGACGCAGGACTCCGCATACGCACCAGAACGTGCCACTCGCCCCTTTGGTCCGCGTAACGATCAGGTCAATGCGGTCAACGCGCCGTTCGACACTGCTCTGTGGCGGGTGTGCGGTAGACCAGGAACCATGCGTCCACGACCTGGTGAAGTCCTGCACTTCTCGGAAGACCCCGCCATCACGGTGTTCCGTCCCCACGTCGCCGCCACCGCCCGGCAGCCGGAGGCGTACGTGTGGGCCGTCGACGATGTCCGGGCCCCGGACTACTGGTTTCCCCGCCAGTGTCCGCGGGCCATGGCCTGGACCGTGCCGGGCACCTCGGAGAGCGACCGGGAGCGCATTCTCGGGCCGGGCGGCGGTGAGCGCGTGCATGCGATCGAGTACGGCTGGGTGAAGCGGTTCCTGAGCGCCGAGCTGTTCGCGTACAGGCTGCCGGCCACCCCCTTCCGGCCGTTCGGCGAGCCCGTACCGCACGCCCATGTGGCCGTCGAGCCCGTCGAGCCGCTCGGCCCCGCCGAGCCGGTCGGCGATCTGCTGGAGCTCCACAGGTCGGCGGGCATCCAGTTGCGCGTGCTCGACAACCTCTGGGAGTTCTGGGACGCGGTGATCGGCAGCACGCTGGGGTTCAGCGGCATCCGGCTCGGGAATGCGGCGCCGAAGCCACCGAGGCCGGTACGGAGCTGACAGGCCGTCCGACCGGCACCGCCCCGGCCACACCGCGCGCAGCGGTCCTCGCTACTCTGCCCGGATGCGTGATGGGGGAAGCATGAGTGACGGGAGTGGCGGGCGCGGTGCAGAGAGCGACGGTGCGAGTGGCCGTCTGAGCCGCCTGAGGCGGCAACCGCTGGGGAAGCACCCGCTGATCGTCTCGGTGGTCGCCGTGGCCGTGCTGGCGGCCGCCGGCGTGGCGGTCCCGCTGGCGCTCGCGGACGGTGACGACGAGCCCTGCTGGGAGGTGCCCGCCTCGGCACGCGCTCTCGCCGACGACCCGGCGGCGGCCACCAAGACCCTCGATCCGGGCGATGACCTCACCCGCCTCGGCTCGGCGAGGAAGTTGCTGGCGCACGAGCAGGTGTGCGGAGACGGCGCCCGCGTCCTGGGCCGGGTCGTCGATGCGGCCACGCGTGCGTCGGGCCGGGGTGAGCCGCACACCATGGCGCAGGCCCGCAGCGCCTATGCGGTCGCCGCCGTCCTCAGCGGTACCGAGCTGCCGCCGGGGCTGGCGCCCGGTGCGGCCCGGATGGTCGCCGAGTACGTGGTGGACGCCAGGCGTGACGACGGCCTGTACGACGACGAGGCCACCGGTCCGGCTCTGCCTGCCGAGCAGGCGCAACCCGACGAGAACGGCTATGTGTGGATGGGCCGCTTCCTCGCTCCCAGCGAAGCGCATGCCGCTTTCGAGTACGCCGACCCCCTCGGCGAAACGGACGCCGACATCGAGCGACTCGTCGCCGAACTCGCCAAGGACCCCGAGGCGTTCGCGATCCTCTACGACGCCCAGCGCGCCTGGTTCGCGTACTACCTGGAACGGCTGGACCGCCAGGGCGGCGACCCCGGCTTCCGCCCCTCGGGTCGCGACCGCTACTCGACCGCGACGACCTGGCCCGACAACGACCTCCAGCACCTGGCGGACCGCGTCGGCAATCTGATGAAGTACCGCGCCCGCTACACCAGGGACGGGACGATCTCCGATCTCGCCGCCTTCGACGCCGCCGTGCGCAGGCACACGCGGGGCACCTTCCGGCCCGCGTCCCGGCAACTGGACACCCGCCCGCCCATGGGGGACATCGCGGACCGGCCGGTTTCCGGGCCGGTACGGGGCGACCTGACGGACGGACGCCACCAGCTGTTCACGGTGCTGGACCGGTGGGCCGAGGAGCGGAACATACCGGCTCGAAGGGCCGCGGCCATGCGGCAGCTGCTGGACGACGCGTACGTCCGCGCTCTGTGGCTGATGTTCTGATCGAAGGCCGTACGCCAGACCAGCAGCGGCCAGGCCGGAAGCTGCGGTCAGAAGGAGAACCGAAGACCCGAGCAGCCGCGGCGGCGTACCTGGTCCTGGGCGAAGTCCTTCAGCAGACGCTGCTTCGCGGCCGTGCCGACGCCGGGGATGTCGTCGTTGGCGGAGAGCGCGAAGTTGGCGGCCTCGCCGTCACAGTGCGCGGTGGCCGTCAGGGACAGGCGCTCGCCGTTGCCGTCCTCGGCGGTGAGGCGGTTGCTCCAGTCGCCGTACCAGGCGACGAAGACGAGTTGCGTGTCCTGCTCGGCCGGATCCTCGGCATCTGTGGTGGACACGTCGCAATGCCCTGTGGGGGCGGCGTCGTTCATCCCCACAGCGACACGCCAGGCGGTGCTCTCGGGGAGCCCGGCCTTCGTCAGCCAGCCGCACGGCGTGCCGGCCGCCTCCGACAGCGGCACGGTCTTCGGGTCGTCCTCGGAGTCGACGGGGACGGCGTCGCCGTCCGGTTCCTTGAGCGGCTCGGCGCCGCAACCGAACTTGTCGGAGGCCGAGTTGGCCAGCGCAACCGCCGTCCGGTACGCGGCTCCGGGGACCCCGACCTTGACGTCCCGCCCCATCCAGGTCCGGACCAGAAGCTTGCGCTGTCTGCCCTCGGCGTCCTTGCCGAGATCCGGGCAGTCCAGCAGGAGCTGGATGGCGTTGTACCTGTCGATGAATCCGGGCAGCCCGGCGGGCAGCGGAGCCTGCGCGGAGAAGCCCTCCTCCGGGAAGACCGACATGAACTCCCGGTCCTGATCGTCGCGCCGGGTGTACGCCTGCATCTCCAGGAGCCGCTCGTCGTGGACCTCGGAGCCCTCGATGCCGAGACTGCACCAGTAGGAGCCGAGTTCCTCGTACCGCCCGGACTCCTCGTCCTTGAGGTGCGAGTCATCCGGTGCGAGCTGTTCCACGGCGTCGCCGGGCAGTGCCCCGCCGCAGGCGTTGCGGGCCAGCGCCCAGTCCTGCACATAGGGTTGGGCGATCCAGCCGCCCACGCCCAGGACCACCGCGGCCGCCACCGACACCTTGACCCAGCGCCGCATCGTTCTCCGTCCCCCGTCACTCGACGACACCCGTCACCCCGACGAATACCTCGGCCACGCACGGCCGCAAGCACGAGCGGCCTTCCGGCCGTACGCACCAGCCGGACCCTACTGGTTGCCGTCACACTCCCCACAACTGGCATGTATTCCGGCTGCCGTTGTCCAGGGTGTCCGTTCAGGACCGGCGGGGCGGCGAGACGCCCATGGACACGGCCCACCGGTAACCCGGCTTCTCCTTCCACAGGGCGTGCAGGTCGAAGTCGTGAGGCACCCACTCAGGGATGAGCTGGGTGTCCGGTGTGCGCCGGGCGTTGTCGAGCTGGTTGAGGGCCGATCTGGCGCAGTCCTCACGCCAGTGTTTGTCGCTGACGACGCCGCAGGGCCGGAAGGCGGGCTGGAGATCCATGGCGAGGGCGAGGAAGCAGGCTGCGTTGTAGTGGGCGAGCCATCCCGCGGACTGCTTGCGCAACGGGCCCCAGTGCCGGGAGGTCGGCCGGTTCTGGTCCTGTGCCGGATGCTCTTCGGCGTTGTGGACGCCGTTCTGCCAGTGCCCGCGCTCGGGGTACAGCAGCCTCACGTGGCCGGGGCCCCGGCTGCGTACGAGCACCTGGTCGGCCACCACCTCGAAGGCCTTCTCCAGGTCCCGGCGCATGGTCCGCGCCTCGGCGCTGTGCGGGTGGATGCGCAGCGCCGCCCGCAGGACGTGCGCGGCCTGCGCGATGGCGACCGCTCCCTGGAAGGTGCGGCGGCGGCTTCTGCGTGCGGGGAGGGGCGGCATCGGGGTGAGCCAGGTCGCCCAGTACCGGCGTTCTCCGCTGTTGCGCCGCCCGCCGGGTATCCAGGTACGCGCCCACAGCAGGAACAGCGAGCGCCAGCGCAGCCGCTTGGCCAGATCCTGGAAGTGCTCGAGTCCGATCTCGTGGGCGCGGGCCAGGTCGCGATCGCTCGAGTGCGCGTTGTTGCGGTCCGACGGTGTCGCCGACCTGGAGTAGGCGATCGCCGTACGGTAGGCGGTCTCCAGATGCCCCGGCCACAGCTCGGTGCACTGCTGGTAGATCGCGATGGCCTTCTTGTACTCCTGCGGCCGGTACGCGCCGACGACCTCGTGGAGCGCGGCCTGGTGCAGCTGGATGGTGAGATTGGACGGCGCATACGAGGCGGCGGCCTGGAAGGCGGCCTGCGCCGGAGCGTAGCGGCGGCGGACGCCCCAGGAGAGCGTGAAGGCCGGCATACGGCTCAGCTGTTCCTGCAGCTGAGCCGTCTCCTGGAGGTCGATCCCCCGCCGGTACTCGCTGTATCCGCGCACGTTGTATCCCCACCGCTCCCAGCGCGGTATGCGGTGCAGCATCTCGGGGCGGGAGTGGACCTGCACGGTGCAGTAGCAGCTCAGTTCCTCGACGAGCTTCTCCTCGTCCTGGTGCTGCACCACGTGCGCGGCCACGATCTCGTTGCGGGGTGCGCGCACGATGCGCACGGCGACACGCCGCTGCCCGTCGTCCGTGGGCGCAAGCTCTCGCAGGTGGATGTGGTACGCCCGGGGGCGCGCCACGGCGGCACGCATCAGGGTCTCGATCCATCCGTGGGGTGTGACCGACGCCTGCGGAGCCCGGTCGGGTACGGGCGACGAGGAACTGCCCGGCGCAAGGATGTTCCCGCCCGAGGCGCCGCCGAGATGCGCCGCCAGGTGCACGGCCAGATCCGCGCTCCTTCCACCGTTGCCGTGCCCGCCGTTCAGGGACTCCGGCCCTTGGTCATGATGAATGATCATGGGCAGCACTCGGCCGCTGCCTCGGACGTACTGCACGACCGACGTGATCGCGCGGGACACGATGATGATGGCGAATCCGCCGACGGCCGCCAGCATCCAGATCGCCACCCCCGTAGCGATTTTCACCCATGCCTGATCCACCCCGTCCCCCCTTGTGCGGTCCCGGCATGCAGCCCCCTGCATGCGAGGGCGCACATGTTCCCATCCACCGCGGCCTCGGGGAGGCGGTTCCCGCAAGGTGAAGGCAGCCTTCCGCAATGTCGGGCGGCAGTCACCCCGTTCGCCGCCGAAGATGCGACACGCGTACGCACCTGGGATTGACTGGTGGACATGATTTGCCTCGACCGGGTGCGTACGGCGTGTCGCCGGACCGTCGCGGCGCTGGGCCTCGTGGCGATCGTGGTCACGGCCGGCTGTACCGGTCCCCGGGCACTCACCGTGGAGCTGCCGGACGGCACCGCGTCGCCTTCGGCCTTCGCCAGTGCTCCGCCGCCGCAACCCCCGCCGCAGCTCACGCAGACAAGGGTGGACGCGGCGGTCGACCGGCTCGACAACGTGGTCCGCGACGCCATGCGGCGGACAGGCGTGCCCGGTGTGGCCGTCGGGGTCGTCCACCGCGACCGCGTGGTCTATCTGAAGGGCTTCGGCACGCGCACGGTCGGGCAGCCGGGCGCGGTCGACGCCGACACCGTCTTCCAGCTCGCCTCGGTGTCCAAACCGCTCGCGTCCAGCGTCGTCGCCGGAGCCGTCGGCCGGAAGACGGTCGGCTGGGACGACCCGGTGGTGAAGTACAGCCGCGACTTCGCGCTCCGGGACCCGTGGGTCACCAGCCACACGACCATCGCCGACCTGTTCTCGCACCGCACTGGTCTGCCCGACCATGCGGGCGATCTCCTCGAGGACCTCGGCTACGACCGCGCGTACATCCTCGGCCATCTGCGCTACGAGCCCCTCGCGCCGTTCCGCGCCTCGTACGCGTACACCAACTTCGGCGTCACGGCGGCCGCGGAGGCGGTGGCCGCGGCGGAGGGGACGAGTTGGGAGGAGCTGTCGGAGCGGGAGTTGTACAAGCCGCTCGGCATGACGTCCACCAGCTCCGCCTTCGCCGACTACGAGCGGGCCTCGAACAAGGCCGCCACGCACGTGAAGGTGGACGGCTCCTGGCAGGCCAGGTACGTACGGGACGCCGACGCGCAGAGCCCGGCCGGCGGCGCCAGCTCCACGGTCCGCGACATGACCAAGTGGCTGCGGCTGCAGCTCGCCGGCGGAAAGTTCGACGGGCGGCAGATCGTCGACGCCGCGGCCCTGGACGAGACGCATGTCCCGCACATCCTCTCCCAGCCGCCGTCGGCCCCGGCCGGCCGATCCGGGTTCTACGGCCTGGGCTGGAACGTCGGCTACGACGACCAGGGACGCCTGCGCCTCAGCCACTCCGGTGCCTTCGGCCTCGGCGCGGCGACCAACGTCACGATGCTGCCGTTGGAACAGCTCGGCATCGTCGTCCTCACCAACGGCGAGCCCGTCGGCGTCCCCGAGGCGATCGCGGCCAACTTCTTCGATATCGCGCAGACCGGCCGGCCCGCGGTGGACTGGCTGAGATTCATGGGCCGGATCTTCCAGCAGCAGGAGCAGGCCGAACGCTCCCCGACCGACTACTCCAAGCCCCCGGCCGACCCCAGGCCGGCCCGGGCGAACAGCGCCTACACCGGCACCTACACCAACGACTTCTACGGCCCGATGACGGTGAGCACCAAGGACGACGCGCTGTTCATGCAACTGGGCCCGAAGAAGACGAAGTTCCAGCTCCGGCACTACGACGGCGACACGTTCAGCTACGAGACCACCGGCGAGAACGCCTCCGGCCTTTCCGGCGTCACATTCACCGCGGACTCCGACGGCAAGATCACCAAGGTCCGCGTGGAGGCACTCGACGAGAACGGGCTCGGTACCTTCACACGGGGTTGAGTGCCTCTCCCCTCGACAACTGATCGATCGCGTCAGCGGCCCCCGGCGACAGGTACCCCGTACAGACTCCGCCCTGTTTGCAATCGCCACTTCGGACAATGAGTGAGCGGCCGCCCTCCACGATGGAGCATGTACGAATTCCGAAGCGCCTCCCTAGCCTTTCTGCCCATGAGACATCCGGGAAGCCCCACATTCCGGCTTTGACCCGGGCGATCTCGAAGAATCGCAACCAGTGCGGAAACCGTTGCGCACCTGCCTCCACAAGACGTGCAGGTGTGCACCCGCTGCTGACCTGCGGTAGCGCTTCCGGGACAGGCCAGTCCGTATCCGGTTGCGCGCGCACCCGCACCCCGCTCATCGCTCCGCCCCCAGGCTCCCGGCCGGGCGGAGCAGAACCCTGGATCTTCGAACCCCTAGTCAAGGATGTTCATGAGCACGACGAACAGCAACAAAGTGTCGTCCAGCACCCGCGAGCAGACTCCCCCCTCGGACGGTCTCCAGGCAGGCCTCAAGAACCGCCACCTGTCGATGATCGCCATCGGCGGTGTCATCGGTGCCGGACTCTTCGTCGGCTCCAGTTCCGGTATCGCCACC
>NZ_JBEOVA010000036.1:0-66324 GCF_040295225.1 Streptomyces sp. NPDC002896
CACCCGGACAGCCTGGCGACACCGCGCCGTCCGGGCCAGTACCCGAACGGCGTGTCACATCACAACAGGGCAAAGGTTCTCTGATGCGGCACTAGTACGGCTGGTCGTCGCCGGCCGAGCAACTGCACTCGGCGCCCTCGGCCGCCTCGTCCAGGTCGGCGATGATCTGGATCTCGTCGTCCTTGATCGACGGGGTGGGCAGCGGCACCGGCAGACCGCCGGTCGGAGCGGCTGCCGGACGGCGGCCGATGGTGAGGAGTACCGGCTCGCGCCGTGGAGTGAGTGTCGCGGTGGGCGGAGTCATGATCCGTAACCTGCATGCTGGCAGTAGAGCTCTCGTCGGTCCCCCGCCTCCTGGTAGAGCTTGGCCAGCGGTCGGCACGTGCGGCACGTGCCGACCTTCGTGCAGCCGGAGCAACCACCGGTGCGGAGCTGTAGGGACTCGGCGATGGCGCCGAGTCGGGGGAGGGCTTCGACGCCCTCGGTGATGAGGTTCGCGCTCGGGTCGCGGCCGACCTTGCAGATCGATGCGATGCCGTGCGGGTTGACGTGGAAGAACGTGTGGCCCGCGTTGCAGCCGGTGAAGATGCTCCGGGCCGTGAGGTGGCTCTGCGCCTGCATCGCCAGCGGGTTCGCCTCGCCGTCGATCGTGGGCGACATGTTGGTGAAGACTTGGTGGGGGAAGCCGTACCGCTCCGCGAGGCGGATCATCGCGTCGGTTTCATGCGCGTTGTCGTCCGAGACGATCACGTTCAGCCGGACCGGCAGCCTGTCCTCGCGACTACGAGTCCCGCCCCCTAGGCCGTGTATCGAAAGCAAACCTTGGGATCGTCGAGTGGCAGCTGAACGGGCCCATTAATTTGATCTTCCGGCTCCTGACCGTCAGCGCCGGTGAACCCGGCGATCTACAGCCATAACGACCACAACACCACCAGGGCGCGGGCGCGCCTCGAGAGCGCTGGCGGCCGATCGCCAACGCCGCGGCAGACGCAGGGGCGGGGGGAATGGCCTAGGCGGGGTGAGGAGGTTGTTCGGGGCTGCCTTCGTCTGTAGTGGTCTCGTCGTCGATCAGCCCGTAGGGGGGTCGGTCCTCGTTGCGGCTGTACCGGACCACGACGTTCTCTTCCGCGAGCACGGGTGGACTGTTGTCGACGATGATCACCTGGGCGCCGGCCCCCTGCTCAGCCAGCCAGCTGCTCAGGTGGCGGTAAAAGTCGTCGATGGCGATCGCGTCTGCGATTACCGCGTCCCGGGTGGCGCCGTGGCCCAGGTTCTTCTGCGGGCTGTCGATCATGAGGAAGCCGGGGTGGGCGGCCGATGTTTCGACGGCCACCTCGAAGACGGCCAGCTGCCAGGCCAGGGTCAGGAGTGTTCGGGCGCCGGATGATGCCTCGCGGTAGGAGTCGCCGCGTACGTGAGGAACCAGGTTCGTGTCGATCATCGGCTGGCTGAGTTTCGGGTAGCGCCACTGCCGCAGGAGGTCGCTGTACCGGCCGCTGATTCGGCCGACGACCAGGTCCCTGTCCTGTGCGGCATCTCCCAGCCGGTCGCGTTCCTCCCGCAGGCGTTCGATCTGTGCCTCCTGCCGCTCCACGAGCGCGGCGCGCTTCTCCAGGCCAGCCTGAAGCTTCCTCGCGTTCTCGGCGTGCTGGAGATGACGGAGGACTTCCTCGCGCCGGCGCTGGAGGTTGTCGCGAGCGGCGAGGAACGGGGTGACGGTGGGCGAAGTGGCTTCGTCGACCGCGGCCGCGGCACGTTCTTCGTCGATGGCGGCGTCTTCTGCCTGGAGCTTCAACGTCGCGAGCGAGCTGTCCAGGCCCTCGATGTAGGCAGTGATCTCCTTCAAACGGGCCTTGGTGGCCCTGACCTCGGCCGCGACGTCCAGCCGCCCTTCATCCGACGAGTGCTCGGCTGTGGCGGTGCCGAGCGTCAGGTGACCGTCGCCGTGGGGCAGCTCGTGGCTGCACAGACTGCACGAGCCGTTCTCCACCGACGGGGGAGCGGGCAGCCGATTCAGGCACGCCGGGCAGGTCGTGACGCTGAGGGGGTCGAACAGGCGCTGCGCTTCGGCCAGCATATTGAGCTTGACGAGGTCGTCCGCGTACTGCGCCCGCAGCGGCATCATCCGGGTGAGTTGCGTCTCGCAGTCACGTACCACGCCGGCGGCTCGCCGGGCGCGCTGGGCAGCTTGCTGGTGCTCGCGGCGCAGACGCCCGGCGAAGGTGGTGCCGGCTTGCGCTGCCTCGTCGAGGACCCGTAGCTGCTCGGTCAGCTCCCGCAGCTCGCCTTCGTACTGCTCAGCGATCAGCGCACCGACCGTGGGAACGTCCTGCTCGTCGACGAACGCCCGTGCTGCGGCGAGTTCGGAGCGTGCCTGGGTGAGTCGGGCGCCCAGTTCTTTGATGCGTTGCCCAAGCTCGACGGCGCGGTCGTCGTGAACGCCGAAGACGACGTCGACCACCTGCTTCAGCTTGTGCTTCTTCATGTACTCGTTCTCGAACAGGAAGTTCTTGGAGGCGACGCGCTCGTTGGGCAGGAACGCGAGGTTCATGAGGTCGCGGATGCTCAGGGGGTCGGTCCGGGACTCACGGCTGGAGGGGGCCTCCCGCAGCTGGACGCCTTCGAGCTTGCAGTGCCCCAGCAGCAGAGCGGAGAGGCTCTCGGGCGCTCCCGCCGGCTCGATGGTCCTGCTCTCAGGCTTGGAGAGCGGCGGGCTGTCCAGCGTCCCCCGGCGTACGTAGGCGACCTTCGACGGCTCCCCGACGGGCCGCTCGATGACGTGCGGTTCGCCGGACAGCTCGACTTCCAGAAGGCAGGAACGGACCTTCCGCAGCACCTCAGGATGCCGTGGATGGCGCTTCCCACCGAGGCCGTAGGCGATGAACTCCAACACCGCGGTCTTGCCCGAGCTGAATGCCCCGGCCACCACGGACAGGTCCCGCACCCGCTGGTCCTGCGTGAAATCGACGTCATAGTTTCGGCTGACGCCAGCAAGGCGCAGGCGCCGGATCCGGATGCCAGGCAGAGGCTGCATGGTGGTCATCCCTCCCAGGGCATGTCAGGTGCCTGCGGTCCAGGACCCAGCACGCTGAGGAGCGCGGCACCGGGACCGCCCTCTCCATCCGGCCGCAGCCACCGTGCGGTCTGTTCCCGCAGCGCCTTGTCGCTGAGCTTGCGGAGGCTACGCACGACGATGGACGCCGCAGTGGTGAACGACGCGGCGTAGGTGGCGGTGAAGCGAGCCCCGAGTTCCCGACCGCGGTTGCTGATCGAATAGGCGAAGGCGCCGTTGCGGTTGTGGACCTCGCAACACCCGTAAGCCACGAGCAGTCCGAGATCGTGCTGGATGCGCTCGCGTCGACTGGTGAAGCGCTGCGAGGAGGACGCGTACGAGAGCACCTGCGGATCGAACCCGGCCAGCCTGAGGATATTGCCCTCCCGGCCGTCGGAATCGACGACGAGGAAGGGATTCGCCGACAGGAAGTCGTAGTAGCCGATGCGCTCCAGGCTCGCCCCCTTCGCGTCCTGTCCGGCGACAGCGTCGAGAAGAAGCAGCAGCTGCGCCAGCCGGAAGGTCACCTCGTCCTCCGGCATCATCACCGGCCGGTGTGCTTCCACAGCGAACTCCTCGTAGGTCTGACAGGACAGGCGACGGCGGTCAGCCGTCGGAGTGCTCGGCGGCGATCTGCCGCCAGTGTTTGACCCAGCCCGCCTTGCGGTTGTCCACGAGCCGGTGGACCAGCCCCCAGCTGTGCACCAGCTCCAGGCGGAGCGACTTCGGCAGTTTGTCGTGCTCGTTGCGTACATCCCGCCAGACACGGGTGTGGAGAACCCGAAGCGCGTCCTCGGCCGCGCATTCGTTGAACTGCATCTCCCATAGCCCGTGGAGCGTCGCATCGGCGGAACTGAGCGCCGCCACCTCCGCCGGAACATCCTTGTGCGCGATCTCGCGAGCCACCAGATCGGCATTGAAGAACTGCCTCTTGGCCGAGTCCAGCTCCACGTGGCCGGCCTCGGTCATCTGCCGAATGAACAAGGCGGAGCCAAGGGCGGCTGCCTTGTCGTCCTCGACCTCGAGTACCAGCCGAAGCTGCTCCACGGGGGCGGGGGCGCCCTGAGCGTACGTCTCGTAGAAGCCGCGACGCACGTCGTCGCCCTCGGGGCTAAGCAGCTTCTTCCTGAGGGCGGTCTCGTCCCAGAGCTGGATGACGAGGCTGTGTTCCTTCTCCCTCGCCTTCGTCCACGTGTCCCACCATGCCGTCATGGGGCCGTCCATGCTGGAGGGGATGCACAGAATCCAGCTGGCAATGGTGTGGCCGTTCTTGACGGCTGCCTTCAGCACGTTGTCGAGTGAGTCTGTGACCTGCTGTACGTGCTTCTTGGTGGTGACCGGCATGAAGTACTTGGACTGCCACACTGTGATCGCTCCGCCGAGGTTTCCGGCGAAGGCGTCGATCCCCCAGTCGCCCGGGTTCGCAGCGACGGACCGTACGTTTGGGGTCGTCGCGGCGGCAAGCTGAGCGATCATCGTTTCGAAGTCGTCGCGGGCTCCGCCGAGGCTTCCCCCGCGGACTGCGTGCACGTCGAAGCTGATTGGCTGGACACCCGTCGGCACGGCTATCGAGTCAGGCACAGCCCACCCCCCTGCGCCGGTGGCTGCACACAGGATGTTCCCCGTGCGTCACACGCCGTATCGGTGGAGCCTATCCAACGGCCACTCGTCTGATCAAGAAGTGGAACGCGCCGGCATCTCAAATACGGTCCACCGCGCAGCACGGCAATCGCGCGAAACCTGCGGGCCACGGTTCAGGCGTGCAGGTCGTCTTGGCGAGAGGGCTGCAGCCCTCTCCCGCAGGGTGCCGTCGCGGCCTGATCGCGGCAACTGCAACCCAAACTGCAACCCTCAACGTCGAAGGGCCCCACCGCGAACGGTGGGGCCCTTCGACATCGTGCCCGGTGAGGCACTGGCGGAGGATACGAGATTCGAACTCGTGAGGGGTTGCCCCCAACACGCTTTCCAAGCGTGCGCCCTAGGCCTCTAGGCGAATCCTCCGCCGGAAACATTACATGACGGCGAGCAGTGCTCGCGAACTCGTTCGCGCCCGTCGAATCGGGTACCCTGTGCAGAGCCCCTCACGTGGCGCTATCTGACTGAACTCCCCCAGGGCCGGAAGGCAGCAAGGGTAGGTTGGCTCTGGCGGGTGCGTGAGGGGCGTTTTGCGTCTGCACCGGGTGACTTCTCGTGACGCAGGCGGGAGGGGCCCTCGAAGCCTCCGCGTCGAAGCGCGGGCAGAGCCCCGTGCACAACCGTGTGCAGTCCGTGTTGTCAGTGGGCGCCTATAACCTCGTATGCGTGTCGTCTCTCGCGCTGTACCGCCGCTATCGCCCGGAGTCGTTCGCCGAGGTCATCGGGCAGGAGCATGTCACCGGCCCGCTGCAGCAGGCGCTGCGGAACAACCGGGTCAATCACGCGTACCTGTTCAGCGGGCCGCGCGGCTGCGGCAAGACGACCAGTGCCCGGATCCTGGCGCGGTGTCTGAACTGCGAGCAGGGACCCACGCCGACGCCCTGCGGTGAGTGCCAGTCGTGCCGGGACCTGGCGCGGAACGGGCCGGGGTCCATCGACGTCATCGAGATCGACGCCGCGTCGCACGGTGGCGTGGACGACGCCCGTGACCTGCGAGAAAAGGCGTTCTTCGGGCCGGCCGCCAGCCGGTACAAGATCTACATCATCGACGAGGCGCACATGGTCACCTCGGCGGGGTTCAACGCCCTGCTGAAGGTGGTCGAAGAGCCGCCGGAGCATCTCAAGTTCATCTTCGCCACGACCGAGCCCGAGAAGGTCATCGGGACGATCCGGTCGAGGACGCACCACTACCCGTTCCGGCTCGTCCCGCCGGGGACCCTGCGGGACTATCTGGCAGAGGTCTGCGGGAAGGAGAACATCCCCGTCGAGGACGGGGTGATTCCGCTCGTCGTGCGCGCCGGTGCCGGATCCGTGCGTGACTCCATGTCCGTTATGGACCAGCTGCTCGCCGGTGCCGGCGAGGACGGTGTGACGTACGCCATGGCGACGGCCCTCCTCGGATACACCGACGGGTCCCTGCTCGACTCGGTCGTCGACGCCTTCGCCTCCGGAGACGGCGCGGCGGCCTTCGAGATCGTGGACCGCGTCATCGAGGGGGGCAACGACCCCCGGCGGTTCGCCGCCGACCTGCTGGAGCGGCTGCGCGACCTCGTCATCCTGGCCGCGGTGCCGGATGCCGCAGAGAAGGGGCTCATCGACGGTCCCGCCGACCTCGTGGAGCGGATGCAGGCGCAGGCCGGTGTCTTCGGCGGCGCCGAGCTCACCCGCGCCGCCGACATCGTCAACGAGGGGCTCACGGAGATGCGCGGCGCGACCTCGCCCCGCCTCCAGCTCGAGCTGATCTGCGCGCGCGCTCTGCTGCCCGCCGCATACGACGACGAGCGTTCCGTGCTGGCCCGCCTCGACCGGCTCGAGCGCGGGGGGAACTTCGTACCGGGCGGTGCCGGGCCCGCGATGGGATACGTTCCCGGGCCCGACGCCCATGCCCCGATGCCGCCGGCCGCCGGACCGGTTGTTCCTCCCGGCGGGGGACCTGCGGCGGCGCGCGCGGCGGTACGCGGGGGTGCAGGCGGAGAGGTGGCCCAGCAGGCTTCTGCGGCTCCCGCGGGCGCACCGGGAGCCCAGCAGGGCAACGTTCCGCAGGGCGCCCCCATAGGTCCGCCCACGCCCAGTAGTGCGTCCGCGCCCGCAGCTCAGCACGAGGCTTCCGCGCCCGGACCTCAGACCTCCGCCGCACCGAATCCGGTGGAAGCCCCTTCCGGGAACACTCCCGGGGCCTGGCCGACAGCGGCAGGTGCCGGTTCAGGCGGCGGGCGGCGCCCCGGCGGCTGGCCCACGGCGGCAGCTGCGGGCGGCGGGACCGGCCCGGCAGGAGCCGCCCCGTCCGGTGAACCCGCGCCGTCCGTGACCGCCGCTTCCCCGTCGGCTGCCCCCTCGGCACGGCCGGCGCAGTCGCCCCAGCCACCGCAGTCACCGCAGCAGACAGCATCGCCCGGGCAGCCCGCCTCCGGCGGTCTCGACCCGCGCGTCCTGTGGCCGAACATCCTCGAGTCCGTCAAGAACCGCAGGCGCTTCACCTGGATCCTGCTCAGCCAGAACGCCCAGGTCGCAGGGTTCGACGGGACGACCCTGCAGCTCGGCTTCGTCAATGCCGGTGCCCGCGACAACTTCGCGAGCAGCGGCAGCGAGGACGTACTGCGCCAGGCGCTGGCCGAGCAGTTCAACGTCCAGTGGAAGGTCGAGGCGATCGTCGACCCCTCGGGAGGCGGCGCCGCATCGCCGTCCGCCTCAGGCGGAGGGTTCAACAGCGGCTTCGCCGGCGGTGGCGCCGGACCCGCCGCGCCGCGCCCGGCAGCGCAGCAGTCGCCGGCATCGGCCCCGCGGCCGGCTGCTCCGTCGGCCCCGGCGGCCGCGGCCACCGCGCCGGCGGCGCCCACGCGGCCAGGGCCGCCGCAGTCGTCGCCTCCGGAGCCGGAGCCCCGCGAGCCGGAGCGGCCCCACGTCGCCCCGGAGGACGACATCCCCGAGGCCGACGACCCGGACCTCGACGAGTCGGCCCTCTCCGGCCACGACCTGATCGTGCGGGAGCTGGGCGCGACGGTCGTGGAGGAGTACTCCAACGAGTAGGCGGGCCCGACAAGGAGTAGGCGAGCCCGGCAACGAGTAGGCGAGCACACCATCCGAGCCGACGTCCGCGTCGTGCCAGAGCCGACCTCCGAGTGGTGCCCCGCGTGCGCGGCCGGTGCTGCCGCCCGACGCACGCGCGCCCTCTTCGGAGGAACGCACGAATGCCCGCAGCCCCCGCCTTCGGAAGCCCGTACAAGCGCATACGCCGTCGGCGGTTAGGCTGGCTGCCGTGAAGGTCCTCGTCATCGGCAGCGGCGCCCGCGAACACGCCCTGTGCCGCTCTCTGTCCCTCGACCCCGACGTCTCCGCCCTGCACTGCGCTCCCGGTAACGCGGGCATCGCCGAGGTGGCCGAGCTGCGCGCGGTCGACGCCCTCGACGGCGCGGCCGTGGCCGCCCTGGCCATGGAGGTGGAGGCCGACCTGGTCGTGGTCGGCCCCGAGGCGCCGCTCGTGGCCGGCGTCGCAGACGCCGTGCGCGAGGCGGGCATCCCCTGCTTCGGCCCCTCGAAGGAGGCCGCGCAGCTGGAGGGGTCCAAGGCCTTCGCCAAGGAGGTCATGGCCACGGCCGGAGTCCCGACCGCCCGTAGCTACGTCTGCACCACGCCGGACGAGGTGGACGAGGCGCTCGACGCGTTCGGCGCCCCGTACGTCGTCAAGGACGACGGCCTCGCCGCGGGCAAGGGCGTCGTCGTCACGGGCCACCTCGAGGCCGCGAAGGCCCACGCGAACGCGTGCGACCGCGTGGTGATCGAGGAGTTCCTCGACGGCCCCGAGGTCTCGCTCTTCGCGATCACGGACGGTACGACCGTCGTCCCGCTGCAGCCCGCACAGGACTTCAAGCGCGCCCTCGACAACGACGAGGGCCCGAACACCGGCGGCATGGGCGCGTACTCGCCGCTGCCATGGGCCGACCCGAAGCTGGTCGACGAGGTGCTCCAGACCGTCCTCCAGCCGACGGTGGACGAGCTGCGGCGGCGCGGCACGCCGTTCTCCGGCCTGCTCTACGCCGGTCTTGCGATCACCTCGCGCGGCGTCCGGGTCATCGAGTTCAACGCGCGCTTCGGCGACCCCGAGACCCAGGTGGTGCTGGCCCGTCTGAAGACGCCGCTCGCCGGGGTGCTCCTCGCCGCCGCCAACGGCACGCTGGTCGACCTTGAGCCGCTGCGCTGGAGCGACGATGCCGCCGTGACCGTGGTCGTCGCCTCGCACAACTACCCGGGCACGCCCCGCACCGGCGACCCCATCGAGGGCCTCGACGAGGTGGCGGCGCAGGACGCTCCCCACGCGTACGTGCTGCATGCCGGTACGAAGCATGACGGGCCCGCGGTGGTGAGCGCGGGCGGGCGCGTCCTGTCCGTGACGGCGACGGGCGCGGATCTCACGCAGGCGCGGGAGCGTGCATACGCGGCGCTGTCCCGCATCCGGCTGGAGGGCGCCCAGCACCGTACGGACATCGCCGCGAAGGCAGCGGCTGCCGCCGAGGACTGACACCGGCTGCCGCCTGGGACAGCGGTGGCCGCCGGTGACAAGCCGCCGGGGACTGGGCTCCCTCTCCGGCGGCCTGGCCGCTCAGGGCCCGAACCCCACCCGGCTGTCATCCACCTCTACCCAAAGCCCCTCCATCGAGTGAGCGTTGATCCATCCGGCTGACGCGAACGGAAGCCCCAACTAGGGTGCCGCGCAAGCATTCCGGCACTTGGCCCACCGGCATTGCGATGTCAGTGGCGGGTGCCACAGTGGGGGAGTGAGCAACGCCAAGGACGTCCGACGGCGGTGGCTGGCAGAGCACGCGCCGGGCGGGCAGTAGGGGGTGACACCGGTCGTGTCCGGTATGGCTGTGGAGGTGGGCGCGCAGTCCGCGCGGTCCCGGGCCCTCGCCGTGCTGCGTGTCCGCAGCAGGGCGCTGGCCCTCGCTCTGCTGCCCGCCGCCGTCGCCGTCGTACTGCTGGCGGGCGGCGCCACCGGGCACATGGTCGGCCGTGGCTGGGACGTCGCCCGGTGGATCGTGACGTTGCCCGCCGTCGTCGTGCTGGTCGCCGCCGCGGGCGTCGCCCTCGTCATAGCCCGCTCCAGACCAGCGGTCAGCCCCACCGTGCCGATCCCCGAGGCGTCCGCCCCCGACCTCTACCGGATGGTGCGGGATCTCGCGGACCGGCTCGACGTGCCCGCACCCTCGGCGATAGCGCTGACCCCGGACTGCGACAGCTGGCTCGAGGACCGCACACACCCGGCCCACGGCCCGCCGACTGCCCAAGGCAGGGACCGGATACGTGGCGTCATACGCCGCCTGATACGCAGCGTGCGCAAGGTCCCGGCCGGTTCCCACCGGGGCACGGCGACACCCGTCCTGGTCATCGGATCCCCGTTCCTGTGGTGGATGCGCGTCGGTGAACTGCGGGCCGTTCTCGCCCCGGTCGTCGCCGGTACAGGGCCCTCGGCGCACCCGGACATAGCCGCGGCCCGTCGCTTCGTGCGAGGCCTGGACGCAGCAGTCGCGGTGACGTCCGTACCAGGGAGGGGGCCGCTGTCCCGGATGGTTCTCGCGTCCGTCGGGTGGGTCACCCGGTTTCTGCTGCGCAGCTGTCGCGCGCATGCGGCCGAGATGGAGCGGGGTGTGGCGGCAGCGGCCGCCGAGCGTGCACAGGCTGTGGACTACGGCCTGCGGATCGTCGCCCAGGAACAGGTGGGCCTGGCGTACGCGGGGTGGGACCGGCTGCTGACCCGGGTCGCGCTTCCCGCGTGGCGGATGGGGCGCTGGCCGTCCCGGCTCGACGCGGGTGTGGTGGCCGCCCTCACCGAACTCTCGCGCCGCGACCGCCTTGCCGAGGGCTTCGCCTCCCGGCTCGGTGAGCGGCCGGCCTGCGACCTGCTGGAGGAACCGGGTGTGGTGGACGAGGCGGCGTCCCTGCTGGCCGCCCATCTCTTCCACGGCGGGCCCGCGGAGCCCGGGCCCGACTGGACACCGGTGAGCTGGCAGGAGTATCCGGACGAGGTGGTCGACCGCAAGTGGCGTACGGATGCGGCGCGCCTGCATCGCGTACTGGACGCGCTCCGGCCTCTGCCACGCACCGCCGCCCACGGCGCGGGCCACTCGGGGGACCCGACACTGGCGCGTGTGATGGACCACCTCACCGTCCGCGACCGGGGCGAGCCCAGGGGCTCGACGGCCTCAGCACCCACCGCGGCTTCAGGTCCCACGTCCCCCGCCGACCCAGCGCCTGCGTACGGGGCGGGTTGCCGGCCGGTGTCCACTCCCGCCGCGTCCGGGCCCGCGGCCCACGAAGCCGAAGCCGATGCCGATGCCGACACTGCGGATACCACCACGGCCCATACCGCCACGGCGAATACCGCCACGGCCGATGCCGGCACGCCCGCGGGTGAACACGGGCGGGGCGAAGCCCTCGCGGCGGGCCTCAGCGCGGAGCTGGCCCGGGAGGAGTCCGCGTCCCCTGACGTGCGATCTGCTCCGGCGGATCGTTCCGGTAGTGCGGGAGCCGACGACGCGCTGTGGGACGACGGCATGCTGCCCCTCTTCCCGTCGCAGCCTCCGCGTACCGGCCGTGAGCTGCTCACCGACCACGTCACGGCGATGGTGTGCTGCGCCGCCGTGGACACCGCCGGGGCCGCACCCGGCCTCGACTGGCTCGACGGGCCGGCGCTCATGGTCGGCGGCGAACGCGCGGTGGACCTGACGCCGCTGGTTCTGAGGCTGGTGGAAGAAGGCGATCCGGAGCCGTTGCGGGGCTGGCTCGTGCGCTTGGGTGTCCGGCCCGAGAAGCCGGTACGGCTGGTCTGACCTGCGTGTTCGTCCGCGGACAGCCAGCGTGGGCCGGCGGCCCGGGGCATGCGGCACGGGGGTCGCGACGTCCCGCCCGGCGACGACAGTTCCGGAGCCCGTCCATCCGGATCGAGCCAATTCACAACGAACGGTGACGGAGTGCGTGCGTAATGTGATGTGCTGGGGAGCGGCCGCTGATGCGCGGTCGCACGGCGCCGGATCCGAAAGTCCCTCCGGGATACGGCGCACGCAAGGACAAAGACTCCGGAACATGAGGGAGGGGAGCAGGCAATGGGGCCGGATCGCGGCGAGCAGGACACAAGGCCGGAGGGGACGGAGCAACCACCGAAGCGGGCCGAACGACCACAGCCGACGGAACAGTCACAGCCGGCTGACCGGCCGCAGCCGCCTGGGCAGACGCCAGAAGGTCCCCCACCCACGACTCCCTCGCCCCTGCCGCCTGCGGCCGCATCCCAGCCCCTGACGGCCGCGGCCCAGCCCGTGATCCGCCGATGGGAGTCCGGTGCCCTCGCGCACGCCGTGACCGACCCCTTCGGGCAGGGGCCCCTGCCCTGGCTCCGCGGCAGTGAGCACTACTTCGACGACACCGGGCAGGTCGTCCCGTGGTACGTCGACCACGTGCCGGCCCCCGGCGCCGCCAGGATCCCGGCCCCCCGTACGGGCGGCCCCCGGACCGCCGACGACGTGCACCGCCAGATCAAGGGGTTCACGTCCACCGGCGCCGCCGCCCCCGGTGAGGCGATCGACTTCCACGTCACCGTCGACCCGCCGCAGCAGTTCAGCGTCGACATCTACCGGATCGGGCACTACGGAGGCGACGGCGCGGCGAAGATCACCACGAGCCCGCGCCTCTCCGGCATCGTCCAGCCGCCCCCGCTCACCGCCGACCGCACGGTCTCCTGCCACCACTGGTGGCTGTCCTGGCGCCTGCAGATCCCGTCGTACTGGAGCATCGGGGCGTACGTAGCCGTCCTGACCACCGCAGACGGCTACCGCTCCCACGTCCCCTTCACCGTCCGCGACCACAAACCGGCCGATCTGCTCCTCCTCCTGCCCGACATCACCTGGCAGGCGTACAACCTCTACCCGGAGGACGGCCACACCGGCGCCAGCCTCTACCACGCATGGGACGAGCAGGGCCGGCTGCTCGGCGAGAGCGAGGCCGCCGTCACGGTCTCCTTCGACCGCCCGTACGCGGGCGCGGGGCTCCCGCTCCACGTCGGCCACGCGTACGACTTCATCCGCTGGGCCGAGCGGTACGGATACGACATCGCCTACGCCGACACCCGCGATCTGCACGCGGGCCGCGTCGACCCCACCCGCTACCGCGGCCTGGTCTTCCCAGGACACGACGAGTACTGGTCGGTCCCGATGCGCCGCGTCAGCGAGCTGGCACGCGAGCACGGCACCTCGCTCGTCTTCCTCTCCGCCAACACCATGTACTGGCAGGTCGAGCTCGGGCCGTCGCCCTCCGGCGCACCGGACCGCCTGCTGACCTGCCGCAAGCGCAGAGGCCCGGGAAAGCCCACGCTCTGGCGCGAGATCGACCGGCCCGAGCAGCAGCTGATGGGCATCCAGTACGCGGGCCGGGTACCGGAGCCGCACCCCCTCGTCGTACGCAACGCCGACCACTGGCTGTGGGAGTCGACCGGCGCGCACGAGAACGACGAGATCGACGGCCTGGTCGCGGGCGAAGCCGACCGCTACTTCCCGCGCACCGCGCTTCCCGAGCATCGACGGCGCATCCTGCTGGCCCACTCCCCGTACCGGGACGGTGAGGGCGTGCTGCGCCACCAGGAGACGTCGTTGTACCGCGCCCCGTCCGGCGCGCTCGTCTTCGCGTCCGGCACCTTCGCCTGGTCCCCGGCGCTGGACCGCCCCGGCCACGTCGACGAGCGCATCCAGCGGGCCACGGCCAACCTCCTGGACCGCATCTGCAAACGCGCCTGACGCGACCGCCCCCGGCCCCGGATGCGACCTCCCCGGGCCGGGGGCGCCCACCCCGACGCAACCTCCCGGGCCCCCGCGCCCCCCTCCCCATCCCCTGACCGGGCCACCGAAGCCGTGCCGCGGCAGACCCCTGCCCAGGGCCCCCGCACGCATACGGGAGAATCGAGGCAGCACTCAGACAGAACCACGGGGAGGAACCGTGTCCGGATTCGTTGAAAAGCCCGAACCGATCGAGGTTCCGGGTCTGGTGCATCTGCACACCGGCAAGGTGCGCGAGCTGTACCAGAACGAGGCGGGCGACCTCGTCATGGTCGCCAGCGACCGCCTCTCCGCGTACGACTGGGTGCTCCCCACGGAGATCCCCGAGAAGGGCCGCATCCTCACCCAGCTGTCGCTGTGGTGGTTCGAGCGGCTCGCCGACCTGGCCCCGAACCACGTGCTGAGCACCGAGCTGCCGCCGGGCGCCCCGGCCGAGTGGCAGGGCCGCACGCTGATCTGCAAGTCGCTGCGGATGGTCCCGGTCGAGTGCGTGGCCCGCGGCTATCTGACCGGTTCGGGCCTCGCCGAGTACGAGCAGTCGCGCACCGTGTGCGGTCTCGCGCTCCCCGAGGGCCTCGTCGACGGCTCGGAGCTGCCCGCGCCGATCTTCACACCCGCGACCAAGGCAGAGGTCGGCGAACACGACGAGAACGTGTCGTACGAGGAGGTCGCGCGCCAGGTCGGCGCCGACACCGCCGCCCAGCTGCGCCAGGTGACCCTCGCCGTGTACGCGCGCGCCCGTGACATCGCCCGGGAGCGCGGCATCATCCTGGCCGACACGAAGTTCGAGTTCGGCTTCGACGGCGAGGCGCTGGTGCTCGCCGACGAGGTGCTGACCCCCGACTCGTCCCGCTTCTGGCCCGCCGACGCCTGGCAGCCGGGGCGCGCCCAGCCGTCGTACGACAAGCAGTACGTACGGGACTGGCTGACGTCGGCCGAGTCCGGCTGGGACCGCAAGAGCGAGCAGCCGCCGCCGGAGCTCCCGGAGCACGTCGTGGAAGCGACGCGGGCGAAGTACGCGGAGGCGTACGAGCTGCTGACCGGCGCCAAGTGGTCGTAGGCCCGACAGGCCCCGCAGGCCCCCGGGCCCTACAGGCCCGACAGCCTGCGGAAACGGCGAAGCCCCCGGCGGTTCCGACCGCCGGGGGCTTCGTTCTGGAGCGGACGACGAGGCTCGAACTCGCGACCTCAACCTTGGCAAGGTTGCGCTCTACCAACTGAGCTACGTCCGCACTGCGCTGTTGCGCGAGAGCCACTATACCCAACTGCGTGCGCCAGCGAGACACACCTCCGTATCCCGGTTCTAGGCTCCCGGCTTCGGCCCGACGGAGGAGGGGCAGCGGGGCGGCCAACTCACCGCGATCAGCACCCCACAGACGGACAGGCGAGTCCGCAGCGATCCGGTCGAATGTGGCCACCATCACAAATGCCGGATACCGGATGCGGATCGCCCGATTCGCCGCACGGATCTCAGGGGGTCATTAAGCGAGCGAGGAATGCGGGGCAATGAGAAGGGCCGAGCGCGACGCCGGCTCGCATGCGAAAACCCCGGTCCCAACGGAACCGGGGTTTTCGATCAAGAGCGGACGACGAGGCTCGAACTCGCGACCTCAACCTTGGCAAGGTTGCGCTCTACCAACTGAGCTACGTCCGCATTGCCCCCGATCAGCTTTCACTGACCGGTGCGAGCACCAGCCTACCTGATCCACAACCATGCTCGGTAAACCGTGGTCGGTAAGCGATGCAGAGCGGGTGACAGGAATCGCACACTGCGCCTCCCCCTTGGAAAGGGGGTGTTCTGCTACTGAACTACACCCGCAAGACCCCGTGAGGTGCGGCTTTTTCGGCCTCGCCCCTCGGCGTGATCCAGACTCTAACTGATCAGCAGGGGTGCCGCGCAAGTCGATTGCCTGGAGGGCGGGATGGACCCCGGTTGGGCGGGCGGAAGACCCCGGGCCGCCCTTGCCTCCGCCCCTCCGGCATCGGCTGGGAGCCCCGCTCTTCCGCGCCGCCCTCAGTTGGCCGCGTCGAACGCCTCGTAGACCTTCTTCGGGATCCGGCCGCGCGGCGGCACGTCCATCTTGTTTGAGCGGGCCCAGGCGCGGACCGCCGCGGGGGACGCGGCCACCGCGGTGTGCGTGTAGTCCACGGCCGGCTTCGTCGCGGTCCCGGCGGCGGACCTCCCGGCGGCCGTCCGCTTGCGGCCGGCCTGCATGTAGGGAGCCAGTGCCTTACGCAGTTTCCTGGCATTGGCTGGATTGAGGTCGATCTCGTACGACTTGCCGTCCAGACCGAAGGCGATCGTTTCCGCCGCTTCTCCGCCGTCGATGTCGTCATAGAGGGTGACCACGACACGCTGCGCCACGAATATCGGTCCCTTCGCGCGGCATCACTGCGTTGACGTGCGGTGATGGCGACTGTTCGGCAGTACTTGAACAAAGTACGGAGCAAGTATCGGCTAATGCCAATTCCTTTGTACAGGGCTTGGCATTGCATTGTGAAGCCCGACTGAATACGCCCGCGTGTCCAGATTCGGGGCGAGGGTGGCGGTTGGAGAGCGACGATGCAATCCGGGCCCGCGGTTTTTTCCCTGAATTTTCCGTGAAGACGCCCGGGCCGATACCGGATCGTGATCGCGGTCACGTACGTTTCTCCATGTCTACGCGAGTAGAAATCGGGGCCGGGTAGTCTGAAGGCACTTGCTCACGCACCACACACCGGGAGTGCCAGTGGCACGCGTCGTAGTCGACGTCATGCTCAAGCCGGAGATCCTCGACCCCCAGGGACAGGCGGTGCAGCGTGCACTGCCGCGCCTCGGCTTCGAGGGCATCTCCGACGTACGTCAGGGAAAGCGCTTCGAACTCGAGGTGGACGGGCCGCTCGACGAAGCCGCCCTCGCCCGTATTCACGAGATGGCGGAGACCTTCCTCGCCAACACCGTGATCGAAGACTTCGTCGTAAAGGTCGAAGACGCCGAAGCTGTAAAGGTGGAGTCGTGACTGCTCGTATCGGAGTCGTCACCTTTCCCGGAACGCTCGACGACCGCGACACGCAGCGCGCCGTCCGGCTGGCCGGTGCCGAGGCGGTGCCGCTGTGGCACCGTGACAAGGACCTGAAGCAGGTCGACGCGGTCGTTCTGCCGGGCGGATTCTCGTACGGCGACTATCTGCGGGCCGGAGCCATCTCGCGCTTCTCGCCGTTGATGGAGACGCTCATCGACCAGGCGAAGGCCGGAATGCCGGTTCTGGGCATCTGCAACGGCTTCCAGGTGCTCACCGAAAGCCACCTCCTTCCCGGTGCGATGCTGCGGAACAACCATCTGCACTTCATCTGCCGCGATCAGAAACTGCGCGTGGAGAGCGACCGCACGGCCTGGACCGCCGACTACACCGCCGGCCAGGAGATCTCCATTCCGCTCAAGAACATCGATGGCCGTTACGTGGCCGACGAGCGGACGCTGGACATGCTGGAGGCCGAGGGCCGGGTCGCTTTCCGTTATCTGGACGTCAATCCGAACGGGTCGCTGCGCGACATCGCCGGCATCACCAACGAGGCGGGCAACGTCGTCGGCCTCATGCCGCACCCCGAGCACGCCGTGGAGCCGGGGATCGGGACCGGCCGCACCGACGGCCTCGGATTCTTCACCTCGATCCTGAAGAAGCTGGTCAACGTCTGATGACTCTCGACACCGTCAAGCACGCCACCGAATCGCCCGACGTCGAGCAGCCCTGGGCCGAACTGGGCCTGAAGCAGGACGAGTACGAGCGCATCCGCGAGATCCTCGGCCGTCGTCCCACCGGCGCAGAGCTCGCCATGTACTCGGTCATGTGGTCCGAGCACTGCTCGTACAAGAGCAGCAAGGTCCATCTGAAGCAGTTCGGCGACAAGGCCCCGGAGAACGACGCGCTGCTCGTCGGCATCGGCGAGAACGCCGGCGTCGTCGACGTCGGCCAGGGCTACGCGGTCACCTTCAAGGTCGAGTCGCACAACCACCCCAGCTACATCGAGCCGTACCAGGGCGCGGCCACCGGTGTCGGCGGCATCGTCCGCGACATCCTCGCCATGGGCGCTCGCCCGGTCGCCGTGATGGACCCGCTGAGGTTCGGCGCGGCGGACCACCCCGACACCAAGCGCGTCCTGCCGGGTGTCGTCGCGGGCATCGGCGGCTACGGCAACTGCCTGGGCCTGCCGAACATCGGCGGCGAGGTCGTCTTCGATGACTGCTACCAGGGAAACCCGCTGGTCAACGCGCTGTGCGTGGGCGTCATGAAGCACGAGGACATCCACCTCGCGAAGGCGTCCGGTGCCGGCAACAAGGTCATCCTGTACGGGGCCCGGACCGGCGGCGACGGCATCGGCGGTGTGTCCGTGCTGGCCTCCGAGACCTTCGAGTCGACCGGCCCGGCCAAGCGCCCGGCCGTCCAGGTCGGCGACCCCTTCCAGGAGAAGCTCCTCATCGAGTGCACGCTCGAGATCTTCAAGGAGAACCTGGTCGCGGGCATCCAGGACCTCGGCGGCGCCGGCCTGTCCTGCGCCACCTCCGAGCTGGCATCGGCCGGCTCCGGCGGCATGCGCGTCGAGCTGGACACCGTGCCGCTGCGTGACGCGACGCTCTCGCCCGAGGAGATCCTCATGAGCGAGTCGCAGGAACGCATGTGCGCGATCGTCGAGCCCGACAAGGTCGAGCGCTTCCTGGAGATCTGCGAGAAGTGGGACGTCATCGCCACCGTCATCGGTGAGGTGACCGACGGCGACCGGCTGGAGATCTTCTGGCACGGCGAGCAGATCGTCGACGTACCGCCGCGGACCGTCGCCCACGAGGGCCCGGTGTACCACCGGCCGTTCGAGCGCCCCGAGTGGCAGGACGCGCTGCAGGCCGACGACGCGAACAAGCTGCCGCGGCCCGCGTCCGGCGCTGAGCTCAAGGAGCAGGTCCTCAAGGTCGTCGCGTCGCCGAACCAGGCGTCGAAGTCCTGGATCACCGACCAGTACGACCGCTTCGTGCAGGGCAACACCGTGCTCGCCCAGCCCGAGGACTCGGGCATGATCCGGATCGACGAGGACACCAACCTGGGTGTCGCGGTCGCGACGGACGGCAACGGCCGGTACGCGAAGCTCGACCCGTACGCGGGCGCGCAGCTCGCGCTCGCCGAGGCCTACCGGAACGTGGCGACGACCGGCGCCAAGCCGCTCGCCGTCTCCGACTGCCTCAACTTCGGCTCGCCCGAGGACCCGGCGGTCATGTGGCAGTTCGCCGAGGCCACCCGCGGTCTCGCGGACGCCTGCCAGCAGCTGGGCACCCCGGTGACCGGCGGCAACGTCTCGCTCTACAACCAGACCGGTGAGACGGCGATCCACCCGACCCCGGTCGTGGCGGTCCTCGGCGTCATCGACGACGTGACCCGCCGTACGCCGGTCGCCTTCAAGGAAGAGGGCCAGCTCCTCTACCTGCTGGGCGACACCAAGGAGGAGTTCGGCGGTTCGACCTGGTCGCAGGTCGTCCACGGGCACCTCGGCGGTCTGCCGCCGGCCGTGGACCTGGAGCGGGAGCGGCTGCTCGCCGAGATCCTGATCTCGGCCTCCCGCGACGGCATGATCGACGCCGCGCACGATCTGTCCGACGGCGGTCTGATCCAGGCCGTGGTGGAGTCGTGCCTGCGCGGTGGCAAGGGCGCGCGCCTGGTCGTCCCGGACGGCCTGGACGCGTTCACGTTCCTCTTCTCCGAGTCGGCGGGCCGCGCCGTGGTGGCCGTGCCGCGCTCCGAGGAGGTCCGGTTCAACGACATGTGCGGGGCGCGCGGGCTGCCCGTGACCCGTATCGGTGTCGTCGACGGCGACGCAGTCGACGTCCAGGGCGAGTTCGCGCTGTCGCTGGCCGAGCTGCGCACGGCGCACGAGGAGACGATCCCGGCGCTGCTGGCCTGACCCACGCGCAGGACGCACGCAGGACACGCACTGGACAGCCCCCGCCCGGCTTCGGGCGGGGGCTGTCCTGGCTTTCCTGCAGCCGCCGGAAACCACAAGAACCGGATCCGGCGACCGATTAGCCTCGCCCCATGCCCCCGGCCAAGAAGCGCACCCGCACCCGCTCCTACGACTCCGCGAAGATCCGCGCCGCCGTCCTCACCCAGTTCGGCACCGTACGAGAGGCCGTACGCGCCCTCACCGACGAGCAGCTGGCGCTTCCCGCACAGCTCGGCGACTGGACCGTCCGCGAGCTGGCCGCACACATCGCCATGACCGTCGAGAGCGTCAGCCGGAACATCGAGCGCGAGGCACCGTCGAAGGCCGAACTGTCCCTGCTGGATCTGCTGTCCGCGTCCGCCTCCCGCGCCGACGACATCGCCGCCGGCACCCGGGACCTCGCCCGCAGCAACCCGGACCTCGACGCGCTCTACGCCCGCACCCAGGAACGCATCGCCACGCACCTGGCCACCACCCCCGACACCCGGCTGCTCGCCACGCCCGTGGGCGCCATCAGCCTCGGCGACTACCTGGTCACCCGCACCGTCGAACTCGTGGTCCACACCGACGACCTCAACCGCGCCGTCGGCCTCGACATCCCGTACGACCGCCAGGCGCTCGCCGCCTGCACCCGGCTGCTGGCCGACGCGCTCGCCGACAGGGCACCCGGCGCCTCGACCGAGGTGCGCGTCCCGCCCTTCGCGGTGGTGCAGTGCATCGAGGGCCCCCGGCACACCCGCGGCACCCCGCCGAACGTCGTCGAGACCGATCCGCTGACCTGGATCCGGCTAGCCACGGGCCGTACGACCTGGGCGGCCGAGCTGGCGGCCGCGCACGTCTCGGCGAGCGGCGAGCGGGCCGACCTCTCCGGGGTCCTGCCTCTCATGGGGTGACTTTGCTCACGGGGCAGGGAACCCGCTCCGCATCGGATACGTCACATCGCCGTGAAGCGAGTGATGAACGTGACGTACGCCGCCGTGGGCCTGCTCGGCACCGCCGCCCTGACCGCCTGCGGCACCCAGACCAGCACCGGCAGCGGCCAGGTCGGCAGCGACGTAGCCGTGGCCGGCGTCCGCTGGATCCCGGAAAAGCTCACCGTGGACGGCAAGGACATCCCCCTCCCGGACGAGGCCCACGACGCCCATGTGACGTTCAAGCCCGGCGCGTCGAAGCAGGGCGAGGCCGGCGGCGAGTCCGGGGGCTCGGTGGGCTGCAACAGCATCGGCGCCGATGTGGAGGTCGAGGGCGACACCGTCAGGGTCTCCGACGTGGCGAGCACCTCGATGGGCTGTCCCGGCCCTGTCCAGGAGTTCGAAGAACGGTTCGTCCGCATCTTCCGCGGCGACCTCGATGCCAGGATCACGGACCCGGACGGCAAGCCCAAGACCCTCACGCTGACCAGCGACGACGGCGACAGCATCACCCTCAGGTCGGAGGCCGCGCCGCCGCTGGAAGGCACCACGTGGACGGTCGACACCCTCATCGGCGCGAAGGGCGCCGAGGGAGTCGCCGAGCCTCTGCCGAAGGGCGCCCGAGGCAAGGCGTATCTCGTCCTGTCCAAGGACGGGACCGTGCACGGCAGCCTCGGCTGCAACACCTTCTCCGGCAAGGCCACGGTCAAGGACGGCACCGCCGGCACGATCGAGTTCGGCCGCCTGGCGACCACCCGCAAGCTGTGCTCGGCCCCCGTCATGAAGACAGAGAACGAGATCAAGGAAATACTGGACGGGAAGGTCGCATACGAGAAGGAACACGACGTCCTGACCCTGACAGCGGACTCCGGCAAGGGCCTCACCGCCCGGGCGGAAAAGGCAAAGTAAGAAGTCCCACTGTCCCCGAATTCGGACCAGTGGTCGATCTCGCCTACACTCGGTGGCGTGCCACGTGGTGACGGTCGACTCAATCACGATCTGCTCCCCGGCGAGAAAGGCCCCCAGGACGCGTGTGGCGTCTTCGGTGTCTGGGCTCCGGGTGAAGAGGTCGCAAAGCTCACGTACTTCGGGCTCTACGCCCTCCAGCATCGGGGTCAGGAATCCGCGGGAATCGCGGTCAGCAACGGCTCCCAGATCCTCGTCTTCAAGGACATGGGCCTCGTGTCCCAGGTCTTCGACGAGACCTCCCTCAGCTCCCTCCAGGGCCACATCGCCGTGGGCCACGCCCGCTACTCCACCACCGGCGCCTCGGTGTGGGAGAACGCGCAGCCCACGTTCCGGGCCACCGCGCACGGCTCCATCGCACTGGGCCACAACGGCAACCTGGTGAACACGGCGGAGCTCGCCGAGATGGTCGCGGCCCTCCCCAAGGAGAACGGCCGCGCCACCCAGGTCGCCGCGACCAACGACACCGACCTGGTCACCGCGCTGCTCGCCGGTCAGACCGACGACGACGGCAAGCCGCTGACCGTAGAGGACGCCGCCGCCAAGGTCCTGCCCCAGGTCAAGGGCGCCTTCTCGCTCGTCTTCATGGACGAGCACACGCTGTACGCGGCCCGCGACCTGCAGGGCATACGCCCGCTGGTCCTCGGCCGCCTGGAGCGCGGCTGGGTCGTCGCATCCGAGACCGCCGCCCTGGACATCTGCGGCGCCAGCTTCGTCCGCGAGATCGAGCCGGGCGAGTTCGTCGCCATCGACGAGAACGGACTGCGAACGTCCCGATTCGCGGATGCGAAGCCCAAGGGCTGTGTCTTCGAGTACGTGTACCTGGCGCGCCCCGACACCGACATCGCCGGCCGGAACGTCTACCTCTCCCGCGTCGAGATGGGCCGCAAGCTCGCCAAGGAAGCCCCCGTCGACGCCGACCTGGTGATAGCCACGCCGGAGTCCGGCACCCCCGCCGCCATCGGTTACGCCGAGGCGTCCGGCATCCCGTTCGGCAGCGGCCTGGTGAAGAACGCCTACGTCGGGCGTACGTTCATCCAGCCCTCGCAGACCATCCGCCAGCTCGGCATCCGCCTGAAGCTGAACCCCCTCAAGGAAGTCATCAAGGGCAAGCGCCTGGTCGTGGTCGACGACTCGATCGTCCGCGGCAACACCCAGCGCGCCCTGGTCCGTATGCTCCGCGAGGCGGGCGCCGCCGAGGTGCACATCCGCATCTCGTCCCCGCCCGTGAAGTGGCCGTGCTTCTTCGGCATCGACTTCGCGACGCGCGCCGAGCTCATCGCCAACGGCATGAGCGTCGACGAGATCGGCAAGTCCCTCGGCGCCGACTCCCTCGCGTACATCTCGCTCGACGGCATGATCGAGGCGACCACCATCGCCAAGCCGAACCTGTGCCGCGCGTGCTTCGACGGCGAGTACCCGATGGAGCTGCCCGACCCCGAGCTGCTCGGCAAGCAGCTCCTGGAGACCGAGCTGGCCGCGGGCACGGCGGACACCGCCGCGACCGACGCGATCCGCCGCCCGTAAACCCCGCAGCGCACGACAGCTGTACGACACGAAAGCCTTCATTTCTCATGTCCGAGACAACTGGTGCCAGCTACGCAGCCGCGGGCGTCGACATCGAGGCGGGCGACCGCGCCGTCGAGCTCATGAAGGAGTGGGTGAAGAAGACCCAGCGACCCGAGGTCCTGGGCGGCCTCGGCGGCTTCGCCGGCCTCTTCGACGCCTCCGCCCTCAAGAAGTACGAGCGGCCTCTCCTGGCCTCCGCCACGGACGGCGTGGGCACGAAGGTCGACCTGGCCCGGCAGCTGGGCGTCTACGACACGATCGGCCACGACCTCGTCGCGATGGTCATGGACGACATCGTGGTGTGCGGCGCCGAACCGCTGTTCATGACCGACTACATCTGCGTCGGCAAGGTCCACCCCGAGCGGGTCGCCGCCATCGTCAAGGGCATCGCCGAGGGCTGTGTACTGGCCGGATGCGCCCTCGTCGGCGGCGAGACGGCCGAGCACCCCGGGCTGCTCGGCCCGGACGACTTCGACGTCGCGGGTGCCGGCACGGGCGTCGTCGAGGCGGACCGCCTCCTCGGCCCCGATCGCATCCGCAAGGGTGACGCCGTCATCGCCATGGCGTCCTCGGGTCTTCACTCCAACGGGTACTCGCTCGTCCGCCACGTGGTCTTCGACCGGGCGAACATGCGCCTGGACCAGCATGTCGAGGAGTTCGGCCGGACCCTCGGCGAGGAGCTCCTGGAGCCCACCAAGATCTACTCGCTGGACTGCCTGGCCCTCACCCGCACCACCGAGGTCCACGCCTTCAGCCACATCACCGGCGGCGGGCTCGCGGCCAACCTGGCCCGCGTCATCCCGGACGGGCTGCACGCCGTCGTCGACCGCACCACCTGGACCCCCGCCCCGGTCTTCGACCTGGTCGGCAAGGCGGGCGACGTCGAGCGGCTCGAGCTCGAGAAGACGCTGAACATGGGCGTGGGCATGATGGCGATCGTCCCCGAGGAGTCGGTGGACGTGGCGCTCACCACCCTCGCCGACCGCGGCGTGGAGGCCTGGGTCGCCGGCTCGATCACGGACCGCGGCGAGCACACGACCGGCGCCGCCCTGGTCGGGGACTACGCGGTCTGAGCCGTCGGAGCCGACCGATGGACTGCCCGGTGGGACATTGCCCGACGGGGCAGCGACCGATGCCGCGGCCTGACGGCCGGCGACCGGGCGGCACCACCCGCAGCAGTGAAAGGCAGCACGAAACCCGGTCCGGCGCTAGGGCCCCGGACCGGGTGAGGTGCAGTTGCTACGAGAACTGCGAATGCTGCAAGGTCAAGCGCCGCGGCGCTGCGACGACGGACCGGACTCCTCGTCCTCGTCCTCTTCATCGTCGTCGTTGTACAGATCCGCGTACCGTGCGTACGGGTCGTCGTCCTCGTCGTCCTCGAACGGCTCGCCGTTCGGCGGCTGGCTCGAAATCGGACTCGAAGTCGATGCGCCCAGCTCGTTGGCCAGACGCGACAGGTCAGTCCCGCCGCTGTTGTACTTCAGCTGGCGGGCGACCTTCGTCTGCTTGGCCTTGGCCCGGCCGCGCCCCATGGCTCGACCCCCTCGGTGACGGGGCTCGACGGCCCCAGAGTCTTGACACGCGTTCATGATCTGGAACGGGCTCTCCGTGGAGAGACCCGTCCGTAGGGCTTCAACGGTACCTGCTTCCGCGGCCATACGGTACGTCGCCCGCAGCACGTGCCTCGGTGCAGGACCTGCGAGGCGCCCCGTCCTCGCTGGTCAACTGCGATTTTAACCTCTTCCCGGGGCACGACCCGCCGACAGCGTGACACTCGTCTCCCTTGCTGTCGGCGGGACCCTGTCAAGAAGGCACCGGAGAAGACATCGGATCAGTGCAGACGCGCCTCCGCCATCCGCTGCTCGGCGATCCGGTCGGCCGCGGCGGCCGGCGGAATGCCATCCGTCTTCGCACGAGCGAATATTGCCAGCGTGGTGTCGAAGATCTTCGCGGCCTTCGCCCGGCACCGGTCGAAGTCGAAGCCGTGCAGCTCGTCGGCGACCTGGATGACGCCGCCCGCGTTCACCACGTAGTCGGGGGCGTAGAGGATCCCGCGGTCGGCGAGGTCCTTCTCCACGCCCGGGTGGGCGAGCTGGTTGTTGGCCGCGCCGCACACGACACGCGCCGTGAGCACCGGCACGCTCTCGTCGTTCAGCGCGCCGCCCAGCGCGCACGGGGCATAGATGTCGAGGCCCTCGGTGCGGATCAGCGCGTCCGTGTCGGCCACGGCCGTGACACGCCCGCCGGGGTGCTTGTCGAGGACACGGCGTACGGACTCCTCGCGGACATCCGTGACGACGACCTCGGCGCCGTCCTCCAGCAGGTGCTCCACGAGGTGGTGCCCCACCTTGCCGACGCCCGCGATGCCGATCTTCCGGCCGCGCAGCGTCGGATCGCCCCACAGGTGCTGGGCCGAGGCACGCATGCCCTGGAACACTCCGTACGCGGTCAGCACCGACGAGTCGCCGGCGCCGCCCCTCTCGGGCGAGCGGCCGGTCGTCCAGCGGCACTCGCGCGCCACCACGTCCATGTCCTCGACATAGGTGCCGACGTCGCACGCCGTGACGTACCGACCACCGAGCGAGGCGACGAACCGGCCATAGGCCAGCAGCAGCTGCTCGGTCTTGATCTGCTCGGGGTCGCCGATGATCACCGCCTTGCCGCCGCCGTGGTCGAGCCCGGCCATGGCGTTCTTGTACGACATCCCGCGCGAGAGGTTCAGCGCGTCGGCGACGGCCTCCTCCTCGGTCGCGTACGGGTAGAAGCGGGTGCCGCCGAGGGCGGGGCCCAGGGCGGTCGAGTGGATGGCGATCACGGCCTTGAGGCCGCTGGCGCGGTCCTGGCAGAGCACGACCTGCTCATGGCCTCCCTGGTCCGTCCGGAACAGAGTGTGCAGGACGCCGTCGGTTACGTCGGTCACTGTGGTGACTCCAGGGTAAGTAGCGGCGGTTGGAGTGCCGGTCCCGTACGGGTGGCGGGTCCGTGACATGAGCCTAGAGCCCGGACGCGCCCGCCATGGGCGCAGTGCCGAGGATCACCCTCTCCTGGAGTATGGGCATGGGACGATTTGCAGTGTTTTCCGGCCTGCCCGCGGGGGAGGGAGCTGCTGTGCCCAAGGTGTCGTCGGTGATCGTTCCGTACACGTGCTACCTGCGTGTGTACGAACCGCTGGCCGCCTTCCCCGAGCCGGAGCGCACGCACTGGGCGCGCTATGCCCGGCGCCCCGAGCGCCCCTCGTACCAGGACGAACTGCGCCGTTCGCTCGCCGACTTGCTGCCCACGCCGCCCGTCGCGGTGCCGGTGCACGAGAGCGACGACGCCTTCGTCGCGGATGTCGACGGGGTGCTCTGCATCTGCCCCTGGCGCACCCGGCTGCGCGCCTGGGAGGCGATGGGTGAGCTGGCTGGAGAGCTGCCCGCGGCGATCCTGGACGCGGTGCTGCCGCCGGTGGTGCGCCGCCAGACGGTCGCGGACTACGAGCGGTGGCTCGAGCGCAATCCTGACGCCCGTCCCTGGATCCGCACCGCGCGCTGGCAGGTCCCCCTCAACTGGTTCGTGCTCGTCTCGGACGAGGAGCGCGAGTACGAGAGGCGGTCCGGCGAGGCGCCGTCGCTGCTGCGCTACCGGACGCCCATGGTGCAGGCGCGCCGGCGTGTCGCGCGCGGCCTCAAGGCGCTCAAGGACGCCATGGACGAGGGGCCGATGATCGACGGCCTGGTAGATGTTGGTCGATGGCTCGAAGAGTTCCATCCGCGCTCGCTCGTCGAGCTCGACTACGGCGGCCTGGTGCACGCCCTGCCGGAGGACCACCTCG
The DNA here is from genome assembly GCF_040295225.1 of Streptomyces sp. NPDC002896. Taxonomy (NCBI): domain Bacteria; kingdom Bacillati; phylum Actinomycetota; class Actinomycetes; order Kitasatosporales; family Streptomycetaceae; genus Streptomyces; species Streptomyces sp. NPDC002896. The sequence goes on from NZ_JBEOVA010000036.1 coordinate 26,728, forward strand.
ACGGGGACCACTCGGCGGCCGATGTGGCCGAGGGCATCGACGCGCTGCGCGCCGGCGACGGCGCCGCCGCCGGCGAGGCGTACGCACGACTGGTGGAGCGCTGGCGGACGGTACGGAACCTGCAGTCGGCCAACTGAAGCCGTTACGGCAGTGCCCGTTACGGGTCGGCGGACGTAGGTTTCGATCCGGGACTTTGGCCCCAAGCGTGACGGACCACACTTACAGGTACCTTGCGTCCATCGGTCCCCCTCGTGCCAAAATAGGACAAGGAGTCCGGGGAGGGCTCCTTCCGTCCAACTTTGCGCCAGATGCCGGGCATTGCGTGTTTTGGGGGGTCCTGTTGCCTCCTGATCGTCCTGTGACTGATCGTCACAGTGGCGTGACTGTCCGCTATGGCATGGTCCATCGGCTTCCGTCGCTGATGAACACCTGGGAGGGCAATTCCATCGGTTTGGCCGACGCGGCTGGACAGATGGTGTAGTTGTAGTGCCGAGGACAAGCCGTTCGTCCTATAACCGACTCGACTCGCGTCCGCCCATTTCGGGCAACGCGGGTCAAGGTGCAGAATTTAGAGGAAAGAACCGAGATGGATTCGGTTCTCCCGAGGAGGCCGCTCATGACCGCTCGCACCCCTGATGCCGAGCCGCTGCTGACCCCGGCTGAGGTCGCCACGATGTTCCGCGTCGACCCCAAGACGGTCACGCGCTGGGCCAAGGCTGGCAAGCTCACGTCGATCCGTACGCTCGGCGGGCACCGCCGCTACCGCGAAGCCGAGGTCCGCGCCCTGCTCGCGGGCATCCCGCAGCAGCGCAGCGAGGCCTGAAACAACCGAATAACGGGCATTCCGGTCCGGTCCCCCAACCTGGCCGACGCCCAACACGCAGCTCCACACGACGCGGGTCCCGCCCCAACGGGGCCCCCACCCAACTTCACCCCAAGGGTGCGTCGTTGATCGCGCTGGACTCCGCCGGGTCCGGCGCGATCTTTTTTGTGCGTGGAGTCTGTCACCTCGCGGCGGCGCCGGTCCGACTGTGCGTCGCCAGGGGCCCTGTGAGCGGCCTGGCCGTCCTCTGAGGTGCCCTGTCGGGGTCGTTGTGAGCGGCCTTGGCGGGAGCTCTGCGAGGCGCCGGACGGCTCTCAGCCGGTAGTGCAATTGCACATATTAAATTGAGCCGATGTAGACGGGGTGTAAGTAAGGGTGGTTCCAAAACTCATTTGGTGACACCCGTCACATGGCCCAACTCTTGCTGATGGTGTGTCACCTGAGTTATTGAGTCCCACTGCTGAAGACGTGCCTCCAGCTTCCCACTCCGCCAGCGGGAGGGCGGGGCGGCTTTGGTCACGTCCTGGGGAGACTTTGGTCCTCGCCGGCCTCGCGCGCGCTCTCGCCGCCGGTCTCATCGACCGTGCTGCTGTCGCTGCCCCTGCCGTCGTCCGAGGGGCGCGCTGTTGGCTCCATGGCGAGCCGCAGGAGCTGGTGGCAGATCGGGCAATGGCGCGTCAGATGGCGGTAGCCGGAGGCGGCCGACAAATGGGCGCGCAACAGAGCGCGCGTCTCGTGCCTGGCGGACACCGGCATGCGCCACCTCCTGCGGTCGCGGTCCCTGTTGTCTGGGTACCGGCGGAATGTGACGCAGTCAAGACGCGGGAGGGTAAGCCGAACGGCTGCAGGGGTAGGCAAGCCGACCTGCCGCAACGAGTGGGCAAGCCGAAGGGCCACATTCCACCGGGATGCGGCCCTTCACTGTGCGGTCCTGACGGGATTTGCTGTGTCTGATTGCGGCTGCGCCGCGGGCGCAGCCTCCGGCTTGGCGGGCGGCGGCGGTGGGTATGTCGAAGGGGCCGCATCCTCAATGGGATGCGGCCCCTTCATCGTGCGGTCCTGACGGGATTTGAACCCGCGGCCTCCACCTTGACAGGGTGGCGAGCACTCCAAACTGCTCCACAGGACCAGGTCTCGCAGCCACTCTCCTGCGCTGGGCTGCAAGAAGAGACTCTACAGCAGTGCAGGGCCGACGGTCGAACTCACGCAGGGCGATGTCGCCGTCACACCCTGGTGGGCGGGAACCGCTACGGAACCGCCGCGTCGATCGCCTTCACGATGCGCTTGTCCGAGACCGGGTACGCGGTGCCCAGCGCATGCGCGAAGTAGCTCACCCGCAGCTCCTCGATCATCCAGCGGATGTCCAGGACCTCCTGCGGCACAGGACGCCCCTGCGGCATCTGCTCGAGGAGCCAGGCGTGCTCGTCCTGCATCTCCTGGACCTTCTCCATGCGCGTGGTGTCCCGCTGGACGTTCGTCGGCATCTGCTGGAGCCGGCGGTCCGCCGCGACCAGATAGCGCATCAGGTCCGGCAGCCGGCGCAGCCCCGTCTCCGTCACGAAGCCCGGCCTGACGAGGGCGGAGAGCTGCTTCCGTACGTCCGTGAGGTTGGCCAGCAGTGCAGGGCTCGTCGTGGACTTCAGACGGCGCTCGCAGGCCTGCCACGCCGCCAGCACCTGCTGCACCTGGCCGACCGTCCGCACCGTCGTGTCGACGATGTCGGCGCGCACCTTGTCGTAGAGCTTGCGGTACGACTCCTCGTCCCAGGCCGGGCCGCCGAAGTCGGCGATCAGCTTGTCCGTGGCGGCCATGGCGCAGTCGTCGAAGAGCGCCTGGATGGAGCCGTGCGGGTTCGCGGAGAGGGCGAGCTTCTGTGGGTTGGTGAGCTTCTCGGACGCGAACTTCGCGGGGTTCACCGGGATGTTGCGCAGGATCAGACGGCGGGTGCCCTTCCACATCGCCTGCTGCTGCTCCGCCTCGGTGTCGAAGAGGCGTACGGACACGGTGTCGCCGTCGTCGACGAGCGCCGGGAAGGCCTTCACGGGCTGGCCCGCGCGGCGCGTCTCGAAGACGCGGGTGAGCGAGCCGATCGTCCAGTCCGTGAGGCCGGTCTGCTCGAGCGAGCTGCCCCCGGAGCGCTCCGCCGTGGCGGCCGCCGCCTGGGACAGGGCCTGGAGGGCCTTCGGCTTCAGCTGGAGCCTCAGCGTCTCCAGGTCCTTGTCCTCGACGAGCTTGCGGCGCCGCTCGTCGGTGATCCGGAACGTTATACGCAGATGGTCCGGGACCTTGGCCCAGTCGAAGTCGTCCGCCGTGACGGGTACGCCCACCATGCGCTTCAGCTCGCGGGCGAGCGTGACCGGCAGCGGTTCCTGCAGGGGCTCGGCCCGCTCCAGGAACGCCTTCGCGTAGTTCGGTGCGGGCACGTAGTGGCGCCGGATCGGCTTGGGCAGGGAGCGGATCAGTTCGGTGACCACTTCTTCGCGCAGGCCGGGGATCTGCCAGTCGAAGCCCTCGGGCGTCACCTGGTTGAGCACCTGCAGCGGGATGTGGACGGTCACGCCGTCCGCGTCCGCGCCCGGCTCGAACTGGTACGTCACGTTGAACTTGAGCCGCCCCTGGCGCCAGCTGTCCGGGTAGTCGTCCTTCGACACGTCGCCGGCGCGCTCGTTGATGAGCATCGACCGCTCGAAGTCGAGCAGTTCCGGCTCCTCGTGGCGCTTGCGCTTCCACCAGGAGTCGAAGTGCGCACCCGACACGACGTGTTCGGGCACCCGCTGGTCGTAGAAGTCGAACAGCGTCTCGTCGTCGACGAGGATGTCGCGACGCCGTGCCCGGTGCTCCAGCTCCTCGACCTCGGTGAGCAGCTTGCGGTTGTCGGCGAAGAACTTGTGGTGCGTACGCCAGTCGCCCTCGACGAGGGCGTTGCGAATGAAAAGCTCGCGGGAGACCTCGGGATCGATCCGCCCGTAGTTGACCTTCCGCTGGGCCACGATCGGCACGCCGTACAGCGTCACCTTCTCGTATGCCATCACCGCCGCCTGGTCCTTCTCCCAGTGCGGCTCGCTGTAGGTGTGTTTCAGCAGGTGCTGCGCGAGCGGCTCGACCCACTCCGGCTCGATCTTCGCGTTGACACGGGCCCAGAGGCGGGACGTCTCCACCAGCTCCGCGGACATGAGGAACCGCGGCGGCTTCTTGAACAGCGCCGAGCCCGGGAAGACGGCGAACTTCGCGTTCCGCGCGCCCAGGTACTCGTTCTTCGCGCCGTCCTTGATGTCCTTCATGCCGATGTGGGACAGCAGGCCCGCCAACAGCGACACATGGATGGCCTGCTCGGGTGCGTCCTCCTCGTTCAGATGGATGCCCATCTGCTTCGCGACGGTCCGCAGCTGCGTGTAGATGTCCTGCCATTCGCGGATGCGCAGGTAGTTGAGGTACTCCGACTTGCACATCCGGCGGAAGGCCGAGGAGCCGAGCGTCTTCTGCTGCTCGCGCAGATAGCGCCAGAGGTTCAGATACGCGAGGAAGTCGCTCGTCTCGTCCTTGAAGCGGGCGTGCTGCTGGTCGGCCTGCGCCTGCTTGTCGACGGGGCGCTCGCGCGGGTCCTGGATGGACAGCGCGGCCGCGATCACCATGACCTCGCGTACGCAGCCGTTCTTGTCCGCCTCCAGGACCATCCGGGCCAGGCGCGGGTCGACGGGCAGCTGCGCGAGCTTGCGGCCCTGCGGGGTGAGGCGCTTGCGTACGTCCTTCTGGGCGGGGTCGAGCGCGCCCAGTTCCTCGAGGAGCTGCACGCCGTCCCGGATGTTGCGGTGGTCCGGCGGGTCGATGAAGGGGAACTTCTCGATGTCGCCGAGGCCGGCCGCGGTCATCTGGAGGATGACGGAGGCGAGGTTCGTACGGAGGATCTCGGCGTCCGTGAACTCCGGGCGGGCGAGGAAGTCGTCCTCGGAGTACAGACGGATGCAGATGCCGTCACTCGTACGGCCGCAGCGGCCCTTGCGCTGGTTGGCGCTGGCCTGGCTGACGGGCTCGATGGGCAGGCGCTGCACCTTGGTGCGGTGGCTGTAACGCGAGATGCGGGCCGTGCCCGGGTCGATGACGTACTTGATGCCGGGGACGGTGAGGGACGTCTCGGCGACGTTGGTTGCCAGAACGATCCTGCGGCCGGTGTGCGGCTGGAAGACGCGGTGCTGCTCGGCGTGCGACAGCCGGGCGTAGAGGGGCAGTACCTCGGTGAATCTGTACTTCTTCTTGTTCAGCGCGTCCGCGGTGTCGCGGATCTCGCGCTCGCCGGAGAGGAAGACGAGGATGTCGCCCCGGGCCTCGCCCATCAGCTCCTCGACCGCGTCCGTGATCGCCGTGATCTGGTCGCGGTCGGCGTCGTCCGATTCCTCTTCCAGGAGCGGGCGGTAGCGGACCTCGACGGGGTACGTACGCCCGGACACCTCGACGATCGGGGCGTCCCCGAAGTGGCGCGAGAAGCGCTCGGGGTCGATGGTCGCCGAGGTGATGACGACCTTGAGGTCCGGGCGGCGCGGCAGCAGCTGGGCCAGGTAGCCGAGCAGGAAGTCGATGTTGAGGGACCGCTCGTGGGCCTCGTCGATGATGATCGTGTCGTAGGCGCGCAGCTCGCGGTCCGTCTGGATCTCGGCGAGCAGGATGCCGTCCGTCATCAGCTTGATGAACGTCGCGTCCTGGTCCACCTGGTCCGTGAAGCGGACCTTCCAGCCGACGGCCTCGCCGAGCGGCGTCCTCATCTCCTCGGCAACGCGCTCGGCGACCGTACGGGCCGCGATGCGGCGCGGCTGTGTATGGCCGATCATGCCGCGGACGCCGCGCCCCAGCTCCAGGCAGATCTTGGGGATCTGCGTGGTCTTGCCGGAGCCGGTCTCGCCCGCGACGATCACCACCTGGTGGTCGCGGATCGCCTCGAGGATCGCGTCCCGCTTCTGGCTGACGGGCAGCGACTCGGGATACGTGATCTCCGGAACCCGGGCCGCACGCCCGGCCAGCCGGTCCGCCGCCTTGTCGATCTCCCCGGCGATCTCGGCCAGCACCGCGTCCCGCGCCTGCGGCTTGCGGATACGGCGGGCCCCGTCGAGCCGGCGCCCGAGCCGCTGCGCGTCGCGCAGGGACAGCTCGGCCAGCCGTGAGCCGAGGTCGGCGAAGGCGGCGGGAGCGGAGGCGGAGGCAGGGTGCGTAGACATACGGGGACCAGGATCGCATCCGGGGTGTGCGTGCGGCCAACCTATTCCGGGCGCGGCTTGGGGAGCGACGGTCCGGCGGGGTCGGTCAGGCGGGGTCCAGGCGTGGAGTCGACGGCTGTGTTGTTGTCCCCGGCGGTGATCAGGCTGCCGTTCCTCCCCCATTGCCTTAAGGGCCTGGGAGGTACCCCCAGACCTTGCCGACGCGGTGGATGAGCAGGCGCGGCGGCCGTGCGGGGTCGATCACGACGACGACCTGACCGCTCCGGGGAGTGCGGCCCTGTAGCGGCTGGTACACGACCACGTCCCGGGCCTCAGATGCGGGCGCATGGAGTCGCCGAGGACGACCGTGCCAGCCGATCAGGAGTGCGGGCGCATGGGCCCAGATCAGCAGGCCGGCGGCCATGCTGAGCCCCATGCGCGCCGCGATCACTGTGAGCAGTCGGAACCAGGACCTGACGGACATCTACGCGGTTTGGGCTTCCCAGGTGAAGTTCACGTTGGGTGTGGAGCCGCCCTGCGTGGAGTCGGGAGCCGTGGCCCTGAACGTCCAGGTGACGCGGTAGGTCTTGGTCTCGGGCGGGTTCCCGGTGAGCGCCCAGGGCCCGATGCCGTTGGCGTAGTTGGTACGAGTGGTGGTCAGGTTCTCGAGGGTGCCGGTGTAGTCCACGGCGCCGGCGGGCGAGAAGCCGGTGCAGGAGTCGAACGAGCCACCCGTGCCGTCCTCGACGGTGACGTCGATGTAGGGGCTGATGTCGTTGGCCGGCGGGCTGGCCGTGGACGTGTAGAGCTTGATGTTCGTCGGGACGGTGGCCTGGGACGTGATGGCGATACATCGGGTGCCCGTGTCACCGGGCGTGATGTTCGTCAGATTGAACATGGGCTGGCCGCCGCTGTCATTGCTCAGATTGACCGACCCCGCCGTCCACGAGGTGCCGGAGCTGGTCGTCCGTCCCGAGAACGCGGCGTGAGAGGCTTGCCAGACCAAGCCGCCGCTGAGTACCAGGCCGATGGGTACGGGCACCACATAGGCAACCAGCCTCAGCCGGGATCCCCGAATTCCAATGGATCTGCTTTTCATCGCCATGTGGGAACGAATAACCTGTGCACCATCCCGAAAATCGGGTGATTTCGCCGCCCGGGTGAATGCCGTGTGCCGTGTTCATCCAATTGGGCTGGGATGCGCCGCCATTCGCCGCACAGACACATTCGTTCGTCCCATTGCCGGGTTGCTGTACGAGCCGGGCAGGGCTTCCTGGCGGGCACCTCGGGAGAAGCCCCTGGCAGCGTGGTGATCTGTGGTGAGCCGTGGTGAGCATGGAGAGTCCCGCCGCGTCGAAAGCAGAACCGCACCGCATGTCCGCGCCTTGCCCCGTGCGAGCCGTCGATATGAATTCCGGCGCGTCGGTACGGGTTCGGCCGAATCCTCACACGAAATGCATCGGCGCATTGCAGCACATCTCGGGGCCGCCCGCGCATTGTGCGGGCATCCGGGCTCCCGCTGTTCAGGCGAATGAATCGGAATGCGCTTCCGTTAAGCGATGCCGCCCATCAATCTTGAGGCGTCATATTCGCTGCGCCTCACAGGAGTGCATATGCGCGCACCTGCTTCCGTCCACCGTCTGTTCCGCACGGCGGCCCGTACCGCCGTCGCCGTCTTCGGTGCGACGGTGCTGGCCACCACGCTCGCCTCGGCCCCCGCCTCGGCCCAGTCCGGTGCCTTCGTCTGGTACGACGAGGACGGCGAGTCCCATGTCATGGAGGACCCGTTGGGCGCGTGTATCGAACTGGTGCCGCCGGCGGACCCGCGCTACCCGGTCGACAACGCCACCGACACGATCGTCCAGATCTTCACCAACAACTGCTTCGCCACCCCGGTCGCCACGCTCCACCCCGGCGAGCGGGCCATGCTGAGCACGGACGAGCCGGCCTACCGCATCAAGGTCTGGTCGACGGACTGACCGACCCCGAACGCCTGCCTTCAGCGCCACATGCACTGCCCCCGCCGAAGATCTTCGGCGGGGGTATGCCCAGGTGGGGGCCGTCGAGTGAGAGTCCGGGCGGGGGCACGTGGGCTTGCGGGGGCTTGTGGAGACGCGAAAAGGCCCCGTCCAGGGGACGGGGCCTTGTGGTTGTGGCTGGGGCCGGGGTCGAACCGGCGACCTTCCGCTTTTCAGGCGGACGCTCGTACCAACTGAGCTACCCAGCCACGCGATCCGCGAGCGAATCGCAGCGGTCCTGACGGGATTTGAACCCGCGGCCTCCACCTTGACAGGGTGGCGAGCACTCCAAACTGCTCCACAGGACCAAGCTGTTGTGTACGAACAGTGTCGCACACGGTGTTGCGTGCCCCCAACGGGATTCGAACCCGTGCTACCGCCTTGAAAGGGCGGCGTCCTGGGCCACTAGACGATGAGGGCTAAAGGCCCGCCTGGGCGCTTCTCAGCGCGTCGGGGACGTGAGAAGCATATGGGATGCGAGGAGCTATCGCCAAAACGGTTTACGGCGGGGTCGTGCGGGACCCGGCGGAGAGTGCGCAGGCACTGGTCAGTGACGGCCCGGGAGCCCCCGGCCGTAGGCATTGGTTCAGTGGCCAGGGAGCCCCGGCCGCAGGCGCTGACCAGGGGCCGGGGAGCGGAGCCTCCGGTCCCTGACCGGTGGCCGGGCGGCGGCGCGGGCGTCTCCCGAGACCTTGAGTCGCACGTCGGAGCGGCCCGGCTACGGCGACGGCCGGGGCGTCGACGGTGTGCCCGGTGAGGGCGTCGACGGCGTGCCCGGTGAGGGCGTGGACGGCGTCGGTGTCGTCGTGGCGCCCGGCTGGTTCTCTTCCGGGAGGTGGCGGCTGACCTCGGCCGTCGTCAGGCCCAGGCCGCCCAGCCTGATCTCGTCCCAGGCCTGGAGGCGCTTGGTGTCCCGGTCCAGATAGAGGACCGACGCCTCCACCGGATCGGGGTGCTTGCCCTCGACCGCCCGCAGCCCGCTGCCGCCCGTCGACCCCTCGATCCGCAGCCGGGTGCCGAGCTTCATGACCTCCATCTCCTCGTGATGGACGTGGCCGGCGAGGACGAGCGGTACCTCGCCGTCCGTCTCCCGGGCAGCCACCGGGTTGTGGGCGATCGCGATGTCGACCGGCGTACCTGCCGCCTGCTGGTCGCGCAGCGCCGATGCGAGCCGGATGCCCGCCATGCGCTCGGCCGGATCGCCCTCCGCCTTGACCGAGCGGTCGGGCGTGTACTGCGGGTCGCCCGTCCCGGCGAACCGCAGGCCGCCGACGGAGACCGCCCTGCCCTCGTCCAGCACGTGGACGTTCTTCATGTCCTCCAGATAGCGCTGGGTGGTGAGCGAGTCGTGGTTGCCGCGCACCCAGACGTAGGGGGCGCCCAGGTCCTCGATGGGGTCCAGGAAGGCGTTCTCTGCGGACGTGCCGTGGTCCATCGTGTCGCCCGAGTCGACGATCACATCGATGTCGTACTGCTCGACGAGCGAGGAGATGATGTGCCAGCTCGCCGGATTGAGGTGGATGTCCGAGACGTGCAGTACGCGGATCGTGGACGGGTCCGGCTGGTACGCGGGGAGCGTGGACGTCACGTCGTACAGCTTGGTCACGTTGGTGACCAGGCGCGCCAACTCCTTCTGGTAGACGTCGAATTCGGTGACGATGCTGCGCGCGTTGCCGACGGCGGACGGGGCGCCGGAGAGCAGGCCGGAGAACTTCGGCTCGAGGACCGAGTTCGGGTTCCAGGTGGCGAAGGCCGTGCCGGCCGATGCGGCGAGCAGCGTGAGGGCGAGGCCGCCGGCCGCGAGGGCGCGGCGGGGGCGGCGGTAGACGGCGAGCCCGAGGGCGGTGGCGCCCGAGACGACGGCGACGCAGGAACGTACGGCCAGGTCACGCGTGCCGTCCTCGACGTCGCTGGTCACCTCGTCCTGCAGGCCGGACAGTCGTTCCGGATGGCGGACCAGGGCCTCGGCCCGCACCGGGTCGAGCCGGTCGACGTCCACGTCCAGGCGGATGGGTGCGATGTGGGAGCGGAGCTCCAGGTCGCCCAGCGGGGAGATGTTGATCTTCGTGCCGCCGGTGAGGGACGGCCGCAGCGCCATCTGGGTGTCAACCGGCCCGACCGGCGCGCGGACGCTGCCCACGACCAGCAGTCCCAGCCAGGCCCCGAGCAGCACGACCGCGACGAGGCCGAGCGCGCGGGCGAAGGGATGCGGGGGAGGGACGTGGACCAGTGCGCCGACGGGGTCGGGGCGGCGGGAGCGGCGGCGGCGCAGGAGCGCGGCGGGCACGTGGCGTACGAGCGCGGCGGGAGCACTCCGTATGCGCAGCGGCACGCGGCGCGGGACGCTGCGCTGTAAACGCTCCAGGAAGCGGGTGAGGACGCGGACCATTGGTCCCGTATGCCCAAGTGCACCGCCCCGTATGCCCTGGGCGCACCGGTGGATGCGCGGCATGCGCTCCTGCACCGGTCGATACGCGGCGGCGTGGCCGACAATGGCCGTGTGCTGGAGATGACGCGCGAGGAGTTCGAGGAACTGGTCGCCGAGGCGCTGGACCGGATCCCGCCGGAACTGACGCGGCTGATGGACAACGTGGCGGTGTTCGTCGAGGACGAACCGCCTGCCGACGATCCCGAGCTGCTCGGGCTCTACGAGGGGACTCCGCTGACCGATCGCGGCGAGTGGTACGCGGGGGTGCTGCCGGACCGCATCACGATCTACCGGGGGCCGACGCTGCGCATGTGCGAGTCGCGCGAGGACGTGGTGGTCGAGACCGAGGTGACCGTGGTGCACGAGATCGCGCACCACTTCGGGATCGACGACGCGCGGCTGCATGCGCTGGGGTACGGCTGAGGGCCGGGGCCCGGCAGCGCGGTCGGCGGGGTAGCGGGAGACGGGGTGCCGGTGCCGGGTCCCGTTGCGCCCTCCGGTGCGGGATCCGTGTCTTCTTGCGCGCTACGGGAGTTGGGTAGAGGGAACCCGTTCCCCTGCACTGATGTCAGCCCCCTGCACTGATCTCAGCGTGCCGCGCCCCGGAGGTACCCGCCCGTGCGCCAGTTTCACCTATCCGTCCGCTGGGCCGCCGTGGCGGTGGCCGTCGCGGCGACCGCAGGCTGCATGAACGTGAGCGACGACGGGGCGGGGCAGACCCCTTCCCACTCGGCCGGGCCACGCGGCGCCGCCGCTCCCGACGGCGGCGGGGCGGGGTCGGCCGGTGGTGGCTCCGGGTACGGAGGCGGGCGCGACGGTGCGAAGGGCGCGCCGCACCCCAGGGGGTCCGCGTCGAAGTCGGCCCTGCCCTCGGAATCGGCCTCCGGGGACGACGCATCCAAGTCGAAGGCGAGCAAGAAGCCCGGGGCATCGAAGGCGTCGCCGACCAAGTCGAAGCCCGGGACGAAACCCAAGCCCGACCCCGAGCCGACGACGACGCCCACGCCCCCCGACCCGTCACCGACGGAGCCGTCGCCGACTCCGAGTACGGATCCCACGACCGCGGAACCGTCGTCGTCGGCCCACGAGCAGACGTCCGTGCAGAGCGCGGCGGTGCCTGCTGCGCGGGAGCCCTCGCCGGAGGCGGGGCAGCCGGCGTAGGCGGCGGGCTCCGGGAGTGTGGCGCGCTCTCCCCTCCGCTGTCCTGAGCTGCGCGTATGGGGGTCAGTTTGCGTTCGGGGGTGGAGGGTGCGTATGGTGGCAGATCGTTTGATCCCATTTGCCCGGCGCCATGAATGATGCGCCGCGTGTGGCGCGTACTCTCCCTTGCCGTGGCCGGACCGCATTGAGGCGGTCGATTGTGACTTCACGGAGTTTGGGCGCGTGCCGAGACTCCGGAAGGTTTCGCATTTCGCATGTCCGTTTCCAGTACTGACCGTTCCGTCCTGCCCGAGAACGAGGTCGAGATCGCGGAGGTCGTCGTCTCCGAGGACGTCGCCGACGCGGCGCCCGAGGACTCCGCCGACGCCGCGCCCGAGCTCACCTTCGCCGACCTCGGCCTGCCCGAGGGCGTCGTCCGCAAGCTCGCGCAGAACGGGGTCACCACGCCGTTCCCGATCCAGGCCGCGACCATCCCGGACGCCCTGGCCGGCAAGGACATCCTCGGCCGTGGCCGCACCGGCTCCGGCAAGACCCTCTCCTTCGGCCTGCCGCTGCTCGCCACCCTGGCCGGCGGCCACACCGAGAAGAAGCACCCGCGCGGCGTCATCCTCACCCCGACCCGCGAACTCGCGATGCAGGTCGCGGACGCGCTGCAGCCGTACGGTGACGTGCTCGGCCTGAAGATGAAGGTCGTCTGCGGCGGTACGTCGATGGGCAACCAGATCTACGCCCTCGAGCGCGGCGTCGACATCCTCGTCGCCACGCCGGGCCGGCTGCGCGACATCATCAACCGCGGCGCCTGCTCGCTCGACAGCGTCCAGATCGCCGTACTCGACGAGGCCGACCAGATGGCCGACCTGGGCTTCCTGCCCGAGGTCACCGAGCTCCTCGACCAGGTGCCGGCGGGCGGTCAGCGCATGCTCTTCTCCGCGACGATGGAGAACGAGATCGCGACGCTGGTCAAGCGCTACCTGAACAACCCGGTCAGCCACGAGGTCGACGCCGCCCAGGGCGCCGTCACGACGATGACCCACCACATCCTGATCGTGAAGCCCAAGGACAAGGCGCCGGTCACCGCCGCGATCGCCTCGCGCAAGGGCCGCACCATCATCTTCGTCCGCACCCAGCTGGGCGCCGACCGCGTCGCCGAGCAGCTGCGGGACGCGGGTGTCCGCGCCGACGCGCTGCACGGCGGCATGACGCAGGGCGCGCGCACCCGCACCCTGGCCGACTTCAAGGACGGCTACGTCAACGTGCTCGTCGCCACGGACGTCGCCGCGCGCGGCATCCACGTCGACGGCATCGACCTCGTCCTGAACGTGGACCCGGCCGGCGACCACAAGGACTACCTGCACCGTTCGGGCCGTACGGCGCGTGCGGGCCGCAGCGGAACCGTCGTGTCGCTGTCGCTGCCGCACCAGCGCCGCCAGATCTTCCGGCTCATGGAGGACGCGGGCGTCGACGCCTCGCGCCACATCATCCAGGGCGGCGCCGCGTTCGACCCCGAGGTCGCCGAGATCACCGGCGCCCGTTCGATGACCGAGGTGCAGGCCGAGTCCGCGGGCAACGCCGCCCGGCAGGCGGAGCACGAGGTCAAGGACCTTGCCAAGCAGCTGGAGCGCGCCGAGCGCCGGGCCGCCGAACTCCGCGAGGAGGCCGACAGGCTGACCGCCCGCGCGGCTCGTGAGCGGGGCGAGGATCCGGCTGCCGCGGTGGCCGAGGCGGCTGCCGGCGCCGACGCGTCCGCGCAGGCGGTGGCGGAGGCCGCCGACGAAACGGCGACCGTTTCGCTGCCGGAGCCAGCCGCCGGTGACGAGCGTCCGGAGCGTGAGGACCGTCCGGTGCGTGAGGACCGTCCGTCGTACGAGCCGCGTCAGCGCCGTGACGAGCGGGGCAACTACGAGCGCCGTGACCGCCGCGACTTCGACCGGGACCGTGACCGCGGTGGTTTCGGTGGCCGCGACCGGGACCGCGACCGTGGGTTCAACCGGGACCGTGGCGACCGTGGGTTCGACCGGGATCGCCGGGACAACGACCGCGGCGGCCGTTCGTTCGAGCGTCGCGACGACCGGGGTGACCGTGGCGGCTTCCGCCGGGACGACCGGGGTGACCGCGGTGGCCGTTCTTTCGAGCGCCGTGACAACGACCGTGGGTTCAACCGCGACCGCGGCGACCGCGGGTTCGACCGGGATCGCCGGGACAACGACCGCGGCGGCCGTTCGTTCGAGCGTCGCGACGACCGGGGTGACCGTGGCGGCTTCCGCCGGGACGACCGGGATGACCGCGGCGGCCGTTCCTTCGAGCGCCGTGACAACGACCGTGGCGGCTTCCGCCGGGACGACCGTGGCAGCAGCCACCGCGGCCACGACCGTCCGTACAACCGCGACCGCCGTGACGACCGTCCCTCCGGCGGCTTCCGCTCCGGTGGCCACGACCGTCCGTACAACCGACGTGACGACCACCGCGGCAGCGGCTCCGGCACCGGCACCGGTACCGGGTCCTTCGGCCGCCGCCAGGACAAGCCGCGCTGGAAGCGGAACGGCTGACCCTGCCTGACCGGGCCCTTCAGGGCCCGGAACCAGCCCCGGAAGGGCCCGGACGACTTCGGTCGTCCGGGCCCTTCGGCGTTCGCCTCGATATTGGCCATGACGTAACCGAAAACCCCTCCTGACCCACAAGTACCCCTTGGTACGCTCCCGTTGCCCTGCTCAGAGCGCGCGCATCTCGCGCCCTCCTCGCGCACTTCTTGCGCACAGCACACAGCACACAGCCCTTGGGGCTGGGGAAACACATGGCTCAGCACAAACTCGTACGCCGGCGTGCGCTCAGATGCGGGGGGTCAACGGCAAGGGCACCCTCGACTGGAAGCGGTCCGCCTCGGGCTGGCCCGCGGGCACCCTCGCCGTCCCCTTCGGCGACATGGGCAGCGACCGCTGCTCCGAGATGCTGGTGCGGATGCCGAACGGCGAACTGCGCCGCTACTCGGGCCACTGCGGCAGCTCCTACTCGCCGGGCAGCAGCCACACCTCGCTCGGCACCGGCTGGAACGCGTACAACGTGCTGGTCGCGCCCGGCGACCTGACCGGCGACGGACGCACCGACCTGCTGGCGCGCAAGGCGTCGACCGGCGACATCTACGTCTTCGCCAACGACGGGCACGGCAAGCTGGCGGCCGGGAAGAAGATCCGCGACCACTGGACGACGAAACACGAAGATCGTCGGCGCGGGCGACCTCAACGGCGACGGGTTCGGGGACGTCCTCGTGCGGCACAAGGACGGCACGCTCTACCGCTACGACGGCCTGGGCAACGGCCTGTTGAAGGACCGCGTGAAGATGTACACGAACTGGGGCGCGTCGTACAACGCGATCGTCGGGGTCGGCGACATCACCGGCGACGGGAAGAACGACCTGGTCCTGCGGGACACCGGCGGCGGTCTCTACCGGTACGACGGCAAGGGGAACGGCTCGTTCGCGCCGCGGGTGAAGATCGCGAGCGGTTGGCAGGGCTACAAGGGCCTCTTCTAGCCGCGTGCCCGGCCGGTCGTACCGCGTGCACGCCGATCGGCTCCGAGCCCGGCCGGTCGGTTACGGTCGAGTTTCGGCCGTTCTGTGGCGCATGTCATGCCCCCAGCGAGGGAATCGCTGGGGGCATGACAGATGACGCCGTCGGTGGTGCCGCGGAAACCACCGGTAAGCCATCGCCGGACGCGTCAGCGTCCGGCACCGCGCACGTGACGGACGAGGAGCGGCTGGCCCAGCTCGGCTATACGCAGGTCCTCGCGCGCAGTATGTCCGCGTTCTCCAACTACGCGGTCTCGTTCACGATCATCTCGGTCCTCTCCGGCTGCCTGACCCTCTACCTGTTCGGCATGAACACGGGCGGTCCCGCCGTGATCACCTGGGGCTGGGTCGGCGTCGGCCTGATGACGCTGTTCGTCGGGCTGGCGATGGCCGAGATCTGCTCGGCGTATCCGACGTCGGCCGGGCTCTACTACTGGGCCTACCGGCTCGCGCCGTCGCGGAGCGCCGCGGCGTGGGCATGGTTCACGGGCTGGTTCAACGTCCTCGGCCAGGTCGCGGTGACGGCGGGCATCGACTTCGGCGCGGCGTCGTTCCTGGGCGCCTACCTGAATCTGCAGTTCGGCTTCGAGGTGACGCCCGGCCGTACGATCCTGCTCTTCGCCGCCATCCTGCTGCTGCACGGCCTGCTGAACACCTTCGGTGTACGCATCGTCGGCCTGCTCAACAGCGTCAGCGTGTGGTGGCACGTCATCGGCGTCGCCGTGATCGTCGGCGCGCTCACCTTCGTACCGGACAGCCACCAGTCGGCGAGCTTCGTCTTCACGGAGTTCGTCAACAACACGGGCTGGGGCAGCAGCGCCTACGTGGTGCTGCTCGGCCTGCTGATGGCCCAGTACACCTTCACCGGGTACGACGCCTCCGCCCATATGACGGAGGAGACCCACGACGCCTCGACGGCGGGTCCGAGGGGAATCGTTCAGTCGATCTGGACGTCGTGGATCGCGGGCTTCGTCCTGCTCCTCGGCTTCACCTTCGCCATCCAGTCGTACGACAAGGCACTCGCGTCCCCGACCGGCGTACCACCGGCCCAGATCCTGCTCGACGCGCTTGGCGCGACGGCGGGCAAGCTGCTGCTCCTCGTCGTCATCGGCGCCCAGCTGTTCTGCGGCATGGCGTCCGTCACCGCCAACAGCCGTATGATCTACGCCTTTTCGCGCGACGGCGCCCTTCCGCTCTCGCACGTCTGGCACACGGTCAGTCCGCGAACCCGCACGCCGGTCGCGGCGGTCTGGCTCGCCGCGGGTGGCGCGCTGGTGCTGGGCCTGCCCTACCTGATCAACATCACGGCCTACGCGGCCGTCACCTCCATCGCGGTCATCGGCCTCTACATCGCCTACGTCGTCCCGACCCTGCTGCGCCTGTGGAAGGGCGACGCCTTCGAGCGCGGCCCGTGGCATCTCGGCGCCTGGTCACGGCCGATCGGGATCGTCGCGGTGGTGTGGGTCGCCGTCATCACGGTCCTCTTCATGCTGCCCCAGCTGTCCCCGGTGACCTGGGAGTCCTTCAACTACGCCCCGATCGCCGTCCTGGTCGTGCTGGGCTTCGCGGCAGCCTGGTGGCTGGCCTCGGCCCGCCACTGGTTCCTCAACCCGGAACACGAGCGCACGCTGGCCCGTGAAGCGGCGCGGAAGGGGGCGTTGGAGCCGTTGGAGCCATGAGATCGGGAGGCCGATGGGCCCGTGGTCGCCGATACCCGATCGGAGACCCGGGCTCGTCCGGCTATGCTCGGGGATGCAGTAGCGCGGGCCGTTAGCTCAATTGGCAGAGCAGTGGACTTTTAATCCATTGGTTGTGGGTTCGAGTCCCACACGGCCTACCGGGCCCCCTCGGGGTGGGAACCCCCGTTGACCTGCGTCAACGGGGGTTCTGTCGTGTCGGGGGCGCGCTTCCTTCCACTTACTCCTCGTCCCATGCCTGGATCAGTGTCTGGTCGACGATCTTGCCGTCCCGTAGCGACATCATCGAGCTGGCCAGCACCTTGACGCCGTCGGGGTACTCGCAGGACTCGGTGAACGCGACGTGGTCGCCCTGCACCACGCACTGCTCCAGCTTGTGGGTCATCTCGCGGCTGTAGACGTCGCTCAGCAGCTCGCTGATCTCGTTGCGGCCGTGCTTGACCGCGGGGTGGCTGGGCTGGCTGTTGCGGTCGACGACGCGGAGTTCCGCATCGTCCGCGTAAAGCGACAGGAGCGTGTCCGCGTTCTGGCCTTCGATGCCCTGGCGCAGGATTTCGGTGTCGAAGGCGGGGCTCGCCGAGGTGCCCATGATGACCTCCTTGTGACCTCTATTCCGAGGCTCCTCCGCCGGATGAGCCGCGGCAACCGTTGCCGCACGCCCCAGCCGGGCCGGCCGTGGGGCCGCCGCGGGGCTGGCCGTGGCCACCATCGTGGGGCCCCGGCCGTGGGCCTACCGTGGGGGCCGCCGCGGGGCCGCCGGCCGAGGGCAGGGGGAGGACGGCGGCCCCTCCCGCACAACCGCTGCCCAGTCGGTGCAGCCGGGTGCGACCGGTGCCACCGAGGCTCGGCGCTGTGCGGGTCCGCCGACAGTGGACCGCCGCCGCTCGTGCGCCGGGAGCGTGCGTGAGCCACCGGCGTGAGTGCGCGGTTCACACGGGGCGCGAACCGGGCTGGTCAAAGGGGCCTCGCGGATGGCGTACACTTGTGTTTAACGACGCGGGGTGGAGCAGCTCGGTAGCTCGCTGGGCTCATAACCCAGAGGTCGCAGGTTCAAATCCTGTCCCCGCTACTGAAGGCCGAGGGGCCGGAACCAGACAATGGTTCCGGCCCCTCGGTGCGTTGCGTGACAGTGCCTTCCACGGTGCTCGGTCGGGGCCTTCCATGGTGCTCACTCGGGCGGCCCACCGCAGGCCGCGTCTCGTGCCGCGGCGGGAATGCCTGAGGGGATACGGCGACGGGCGCGGGCGACGCGGCGGGAGACGAGCGGTGCGGCAGCGAGGAGATCGCGACGCAGGGAAGGGCGGCGGCGAGCCCGCCCGGGATGGCGGCTGGCAGGACAGAGAGGTTGTAGGGGACGGGACGGAGGAGGCCGAGCAGCGGGGTTTTGCGGCCGTGCGGGCCTTCGTGCGGTTCCTGCCCGCGCTGCTCATCGCCGCCGGAACGCTCTACGATGCCCTCACGCCCGCGGTCTTCACGGGGGCGCCCCTCTTCACCGCGGCCCCGCTCGTCGCCGCCGCGCTCTACTCGCTCCGCGGCACGGTCCTGACGGGGCTCGTCGCACTCGTCGCCGTGCTCGCCGTGCGCCTCAGACCCGGTGCCGACGTCGATGTCGGCGCCGTTACCGAAGTGGTGACGGTCGCCGTCGTGGCCGTGATCGCCGTCGTCATCAACCGCGTCGTACGCCGCAGCGGCCAGCAACTCGCCTCGGCCCGCGAGATCGCCGAGGCCGCCCAGCGGGCCGTGGTGCCCGAGCCGGCCGAGCGGATCGGCGGCCTTGACGTCGCGGCCCGTTATGAGGCGGCGCAGGCCGGCGCGTTCATCGGCGGCGATCTGTACGCGGTGCAGGACACCCCGCACGGCGTACGGCTCGTCGTCGGCGACGTCCGCGGAAAGGGCATGGGCGCGGTGGCCGCCGTCGCGGTCCTCATCGGAGCCTTCCGGGAGGCCGCCGAGCAGGAGGCGTCCCTGGAAGCGGTGGCGCAGCGCCTCGACCGGGCGCTTGCGCGGGAGGCCACGCGGCGGCGCGGGGTCGAGCTCCTCGAAGGGTTCGCCACCGTGGTTCTCGCCGAGGTCCCGCACGGCCGGGACATCGTACGGGTGATCAACCGCGGCCATCCCGAACCGCTGCTGCTGGACGCGGAAGGGGCCCTGTGCGTGATCTCCTCCGGTGAGCCCGCGCTGCCGCTCGGCATGAGCGATCTGGGGACGTGGCCCGACCGCGCGTACGAGACCGGCTTCCCGAGCGGGACCATGCTGCTGTGCTACACGGACGGGCTTTCGGAGGCGCGTGACGAGCACGGCGAGTTCTACGATCCGGCGGGCCGCCTCGCCGGGCGGGTCTTCGACGGCCCGGGCGCCATGCTGGCCGCCCTCGCTGCCGAGGCGCGCCGGCACAGCGGTGGCGGGATGGCGGACGACATGGTGCTGCTGGCGGTGCGGCGGCCATGAGAGGTACGGCGCGTCCATGTCACCTTCCGTGACCGAACAACCCCCCTCCGCATAACAAATGACACACCGTCAAAAAAGCCTGGGTCGCGGCTGGGTGGTCAACTCGCCCGATTCCGCCCGATCGTGCCCCGTAAAGTCCAGACCAAAGGCTTAATGATCAGCCGGAACGGCTTGGAATTCGGTACCCCCGTCTATTAACGTTCGATAACGCAGCGCGGTCGTCCCAGCCGTCACAAGAGGCGGCTCCGTGCGCACGCGCCGAATCCCGTAAGGGAACCGGGGAACCACCAACTTGGGGTGAATCGGGCGCCTTTCGCATGAAGGGCGGTCGTAGGAGACCTTCCTGCTCCGAACCCGTCAGCTAACCCGGTAGGCGAGAAGGAAGGAAAGGAGTGCGCCCCAGTGGCGTCCAACCCGCCTGCCCCGCAAGCCTCTTTCGCGCCGTACGACCCTGAAGGCGCCGGATCCGACCCCGGCACCGGAACCGGATTCGAGCCCGGCACCAGAACCGGATTCGGCACCGGAACGGGCTCTGGCTTCAGCACCGGCAACGGCCTGGGTACCGGCCTCGGTACCGGCACCGACTTCCGCCAGGACGAGGGGCCCTGGGAGGAATGGAACCCCACTGAGGAGTCCGTCCGACCCGTCCGCGGCCGGCACCGCGTCATCAAGCAGCGCGGCGGAGGACTCGCGCGCAGCTCCACCGTTCTCGGCGTGGGCGTCATCGCCGCCGTCGGCGCGGGCGGCATCGCCACCGCGCAGGGCGGCAAGCCGCCGGTGCAGATATCCATGCCCGACCTGTCGTCGGTCACCGACTCCCTCCCCAGCGTCAGTGCCCTGATGCCCGGCGGCTCGTCGGACTCCGACGACGCCAAGGCCGCGCCGCTCACCGGAGCCGGCGTCACCGCCGCCGACTCCGAGCAGGGCGCCACCGACGCCGGCGAGGCACTGCGCACCCGCATCATGCAGCAGGCGGAGCAGCAGCAGGACCAGGCGGAGAACGCGGCCGCGCAGGCCGCCGAGGAGGCCGCCGCCAAGCAGGCCGCCGAGGAGGCGGCCGAGAAGCAGAAGGAGGCGGAGGCCAAGGCCGCCGCCGAGAAGAAGGCGGCGGAGGAGGAGGCCAAGCGCAAGGCCGAGGCGGAGCGCCTCGCCAAGCTCGCCGCGAGCTTCGCCCTCCCCACGTCCTCGTACACGCTGACCTCGCACTTCGGTGACGCGGGTTCCATGTGGTCCTCCGGCTACCACACCGGCCTGGACTTCGCGGCCCCCACGGGGACGCCGCTCAAGGCCATCCACACCGGCACGGTCAAGGAGGCCGGCTGGTCGGGTTCGTACGGCTACCGCACGGTCATCGAGCTCGAGGACGGTACGGAGGTCTGGTACTGCCACCAGTCCTCGATCAGCGTGAGCGTCGGCCAGAAGGTCACCACGGGCGACGTCATAGGCCGCGTGGGCGCCACCGGCAATGTCACCGGGCCGCATCTGCACCTCGAGATCCACCCCGACGGCGGCGACGCGATCGACCCGCTCGCCTGGCTGCTCAGCAAGGGCGTGAACCCCTGATCCGACGGTGTGAGCTGAAAGGGCGTCAGGACAGGTAGGGGTTGTACGCGGGATACGGCGCCGTGCCGCCGTACGGTGCCTGCCCCTGCGGGACCTGCCCGTACGGCGGCACGGCGCCGGGCGCCACCTGTCCCAGCGGATACCCGTACCGGGGGACGTAGGGCACGACCACCACCGGCGTCGTCGCCGCGGCCGCGTGTGCCAGCGCGGGACGCGCCACGTCCTTGCGGCGCCACAGCTCGTGCAGCAGCTCCTGTTCCCGTACGACGAAATCGGCTCCTGCGCGGCCGCGGCGCCCGCGGTGGCGCAGGAACGCCAGAGACGTCGCATACGCCTCGTACTCGGCGACCGCCCGTGCCGCGGGCTTGCCCAGGTGGCGGCCCGCGTACTCGCGGGCCAGTCGGCGTGCGCGCATCGAGCCCAGGGCGAACGGCTCGGGCGGCGTCAGCCAGCCCGCGGCCGCGTATGCGGGCAGTTCGCGGCGGATGGTGCGCAGCTCACGCTGTCTGGTCCAGATGACCAGCCAGGTGAGCAGCGCGAACGCGGGCACCATGAAGGCGGCGTAGACGGCGAAGAACCCGTACGGGCCGAAGCTCGACGAGCCGTTCCAGGCGGCGTGCATGCCCATCGCGAGGAGCAGGCCGGCGAGCGGCAGCAGGACCCGGCGTGCGCGGTGGCGCTCGGCGGACAGCGCCGTGATGCCGAAGCCGATGCCGCTGAGCACGGTGAACAGAGGGTGCGCGAACGGCGACATCACGATGCGGACGAAGAAGGTCGCCGCCGTGACGGAGGCGAAGCCGCTCTCTCCGCTGAGCTGGTCGGTGCCGAAGGCCGTGCCGAGGTAGAGGATGTTCTCGGTGAACGCGAAGCCGGTGCCGGTGACACCCGCGATGACGACACCGTCGACGATTCCGGTGAAGTCCCGTCTGCGGAAGAGGAAGATCAGCAGGACCGCCGCCGCCTTCGCGCACTCCTCGACGACGGGCGCTATGACCGTGGCGCCCAGCGTGTCGGCGCTGCTGGGGTCGGCGGTCGCGACGGCTATCCAGTGGGTCGCGAAGCTGTTCGCGACGATCGCTATCAGCGCGGCCGCGCACGCTCCCCAGGCGAAGGCGAAGACCAGGTTGCGCCAGGGGCCCGGTTCCACCCGGTCCAGCCAGCGGAAGGCGGCGATGAGCAGCGGCACCGGCAGCACGGCGAGGCCGAGTCCCGCCAGGAAGCCTTCGGTGCCGGTCTGTTCGCGGACCAGGGCCAGGATGACGAGCCCGGAGAGCGCGAGCAACGTGATGAGGGCCCCTGCGCGCACCGCCCGCCGCTGCCACCAGTGTGCGTGCCGCAGCGCGGTACCGGTGCCGGTGTCCGGGGCGGGGGCGCCGGTGCCGGGGCCGGGTGGCAGGGCGGGGTACGTGGGGAACGGCGGATGCGAAGGATGCGGGGGGCAGTTGGCCACGTCATCGACCCTAACGAGGGATGGCAGGTGGCCGCGACGGTACGTCAGGGGGCCGTGGGCGGTTCGCCGGTCCGAGCTGTCTTCCCGGGTGCAGCAGTGTCGCCGGGCTCGCCTGGCCCGGTGGTCTCACCTGGCCCGGCGGTCTCGGGCTGCATGCGGCGGAACAGCAGGTCGTGGACCACATGGCCCTTGTCCAGCCCCTGTCCCTCGAAGCGGGTCCGGGGGCGGAAGGCGGGACGGGGCGTGTAGCCGCCGTCCTCCTGGGTGTTCTCGAAGTCGGGGTGCGCGGTCAGTACCTCGAGCATCTGCTCGGCGTACGGCTCCCAGTCGGTCGCGCAGTGGATCAGCGCGCCCGGCTTGAGGCGGGTCGCCGCGAGCGTGAGGAACTCCGGCTGGATGATGCGGCGCTTGTGGTGCCGCGTCTTCGGCCAGGGGTCGGGGAAGTAGACACGCAGCCCGTCGAGGGACGCGGGCGGCAGCATTTCGCGGAGGAGGATGATCGCGTCGCCGTTGGCCACCCGGATGTTGGACAGGCCGTTCCGGTCGGCGAGGTTGAGCAGATTGCCCTGGCCGGGCGTGTGCACGTCCACGGCGAGGATGCCGGTGCCGGGGTCGGCGGCGGCCATCTGCGCGGTGGCCTCGCCCATGCCGAAGCCGATCTCCAGTACGACGGGGCAGTCGCTGCCGAAGAGCTCGGCGAGGTCGAGGGTGCACTGCCCGTCGATGTCCAGGCCCCACTTGGGCCACAGGCGCTTCAGAGCGTCTGCCTGGCCAGTGGTGACCCGGCTCCGCCGGGGCTGGAAGCTGCGGATCCGCCGCTCGAAGTGGGAGCCGGCGGGGTCGGGCGCGGGGCCGGTCCCCTCGGGGAACATGCGCTTCCCGGGGCGCCGGCGCTCGGTGGCGCCCGCCTGGGACTTCTCGTGGTACTCGGACACAATGGGTTCGATTCTACGGAGGTCTCTGGAGTCTCCGGGCCGCTGCCCACAGCGGGACGGGCCGGTGCCTCAGCCCCGCGCCAACGCCGCAAGCGCCCGCCGCGCCACCTCCCGCCCCACAGGGAGGGAAGCCGTAGCCGCAGGAGACGGCGCGTTCAGCACATGCACCGCCCGCACCCCTTCCCGGATGAGGAAGTCGTCCACCAGCGCCCCGTCCCGCAGGACGGCCTGCGCCCGCACCCCGCTGGGCGCCGGCACCAGATCGTCCTCGGTCACGGCCGGCAGCAGCCGCCGCACCGCGGTGGTGAACGCCGACTTCGACACCGAGCGCCGCAGCTCCCCCGCTCCGTACCGCCAGTGCCGGCGCGCTATCCGCCAGGATCCGGGCCAGGTGAGGGCCGCCCCCAGCTCCCGGGGGCGCACCGTGCCCCAGTCGTACCCCTCGCGGGCCAGCGCGGGCACCGCGTTCGGCCCGATGTGCACGCCTCCGTCGATGCCGCGCGTGAGGTGCACGCCGAGGAAGGGGAACGCCGGGTCGGGCACCGGATAGACCAGGCCCTGCACGAGCTCGGGCCGCGCCAGCTCGTAGTACTCCCCGCGGAACGGGATGATCCGCATCCCCGGGTCGTCGCCCGTGAGCCACGCCACCTCGTCGCAGTACAGTCCCGCGCAGTTCACCAGGACCCGCCCGCGGACCACCGCGCCGTCGGCCGTGCGGACGGCGACCCCGAGGTCCGCCCGCCGGTCGATGCCCGTGACCTCCGCGCCGTACCGGATCTCCGCCCCTGACGCCTCCGCGAGCTGCTGTGCGACCGCCGTGAAGTCGCAGACGCCCGTCGTCCCGACATGGATCGCGGCGAGGCCCCGCACCTCGGGCTCCAGCTCCGCGATCTGGGTGGGGCCCAGCTCGCGCACCGGAATGCCGTTCTCCCGGCCGCGCTGCACGAGTGCGTGCAGCCGCGGCAGCTCCGCCCGGTCCGTGGCCACGATCAGCTTGCCCGTCACGGCGTGTGCGATGTCGTACTCGGCGCAGAACTTGACCATCTCCGCGGCGCCCTTGACCGCATACCGCGCCTTGAGCGAACCCGGCCGGTAGTAGATCCCGCTGTGGATCACGCCGCTGTTGCGCCCCGTCTGGTGCCGGGCCGGGCCCGGCTCCTTCTCCAGCACCGTGACGCGCGTGCCCGGTGCGGCACGCGTGATCGCATACGCCGTCGACAGGCCGACGATCCCGCCGCCGATCACCAGCACGTCGCAGTCGAGCTCACCGCGCGCTCCACGCCTGCCTGCCGCCACCACGTCCCTCACCTCCTGCCCCCGATAGTGCACTGCGCCACTGACAATGCCCTCAAACCCCGGAGGTGAGGCGGGGCCACCGCTGGTGGCCCGGCCGTGGCGCTAGGCGGGGGCCATCAGCAGCGGCCGGGCCCGCTCGCGCAGCTCCACGACCCGGGGCTCGTCCCCGTACGGCTCCAGCCGGTGCAGCAGGTCCTTCACGTACTCCGTCGTCCGGGCGGACGATATGCGTCCGGCGACCTCCACCGCGCGTACGCCCTGCTCGCAGGCCGCGTCCAGGTTGCCGGACTCCAGCTCGGCCACGGCGGACACGACGAGGCGCAGGCCGTGCGAGCGCACGAACTCCTCCGTGGGGCGCGACAGGGCCTGCTCCGTGAAGCGGCGGACCTGCCGGGGTGCCTTCAGGTCGCGGTAGCACTCGGCCGCGTCGGCCGCGAACCGGTCGTAGGAGTAGAAGCCGAGCCAGCCCGGATCGTTGTCGCCGTCGCGGGCCCGTTCCAGCCAGCCCTCGGCCCCCTTCAGCGAGGCACCGGCGGCCTGTGCGTCACCCCCGCGCGCGTGCGCGCGTGCCTCGACCAGCCGGAAGAAGCTCATGGTGCGGGCCGTGGCCAGGCCGCGGTTGCGCTCGAGGGCGGCCTGCGCGAGGTCGACGCCCTCGTCGCCGAAGCCGCGGTAGGTGGCCTGGAGGGACATCGACGCCAGGACATAGCCGCCGAGGGGCACGTCCGCAGCCGCGCGGGCGAGGCGTAAGGCCTGTATGTAGTAGCGCTGGGCGGCCTCCTGCTGGCCGGTGTCGAACGCCATCCAGCCCGCCAGACGGGTCAGTTCGGCCGACGCGCCGAACAGGGCGCGGCCCACCTCGTCCGAGTACGAGCCGAGCAGCAGGGGCGCCGCCTCGACCCGCAGGCACTCGGGGACCATCGACGAACGCCAGTCCCCGCCGCCGTACTTGGAGTCCCAGCGGCGGGCGTCCTCGGCGGCCTCGCGGAGTTTCTGCACATCGCTGTGGCCGACCTTGAGCGGCGTGCCGCTGCTCTCGGCGCCTTCGGAGGTGTTCGCCTCGCGTGCGACCGACGAGTCGGCGGGGGTGATCAGCCAGCGGGATGCGGGCGTCGCGTACGCGCTCACGGCGAAGGAGCCCGCGAGCGACTGCCAGATGCCGCCGCTGCCGGCCCGCCGGCCCGCGAGATCGAGCCGGTACAGCTCGGTCGCCGACCTGACGGCGGCCCCTACGTCGCGCGGGAAGGCGAGACCCACCTCCGGCGCGGGGTCCGCGTCCGCCAGGCCGATCTCCTGGAGCGGGACCGGGCGGCCGAGCTTCTGGCCGATGGCAGCGGCGATCAGATGCGGGGCGGCGCCCTGCGGCACCATGCCCTTCGACACCCACCGGGCCACCGACGTCTTGTCGTAGCGGAGTGTCAGACCGCGTTGGGCGCCGAGGTCGTTGACTCTCCGCGCCAGTCCCGCGTTGCTGATTCCCGCGAGGGCGAGAACGGTGCCGAGCTTTTCGTTCGGCCCGCGTTGCTCCCTGGACATGCGCCACCCCTCGACACAAGACGGCTGCCGCGCCGGGCATTGGCACGCGGCGTTCGTGCTGCGTCATCCCGGGGAGCGCACCCGCGGCGGTTCGGCCGCGAGCCCCGGATCCCGGCCGTGAAAGCGTGTGGCCGGGCCCCGGGGAATATGCCTCCCGCGAAAACGCAGGCATACACAGCGTAGTTCGCTGCATCCCAAGCGTTAAGAGGCATAGGTCCGGATGGCGAGATTATGGTCCGTGGGGAGGGAACGGGCCGTGATCCGCGTGCTCCGGCCGTGTGGCCGTGCGCCCGGCCGTGCGCTCTTCTCCGGCCATGGCGGGAGCGCTTCCATGGGTCGTGCGTGGGTCGGCCCGCTGTACTGGATCCAGCGGGCTGGGGGACACCGCCGCCTTCATCCCCGCGGGTGGCGGACCGGTCCGGGAGGCGAACTCCGCCTCCCGGACCGTGCGTTGTGCCCACATGGTGGGGAGTTGTGAACATCCCCGGCTCATTTGGCCGAATCTCAACTGTGCGCCGCCCCTGCGTATGCCCTTGTGGTGCTGCGCATGCGCCCCGCGCGGGCCTGCACCTTCACCGTTCAACTCCAGCACCGCGCCGTCTCGGTGGGGGCTTGCCAGGGGCGCATGCCAGGGGGCGCAAGCACGCCCGTAACCACCTCCGTGCGCCTCCTTCATGGCAGCATTGTCCCGAGTTCGTACGGTGCACTGGTTGTCCACAGCCTGTGGAGGCGGCGATGCGGTGGTTGGTGGGGTGGAGCAGTGCCGCCGCTGGGTCCGCCGGTGCGGGTTCCGCCGGGGCCACCGGGATCGACGGGGAGACCGTCCACCCCGTGGGCTCCCAGCTGCTGTGGGGCGACCCAGATCCGCTGTGGGCGGTGGGCGACTGGCGGCCCGACGAGGTGCGCGTGGTCAAGGCGGACGCCCAGACCCGGATCGCCGTCCTCGGCACCTGCGGAGCGTCCGACGAGCAGCTCAAGGTGGCCCTCTTCGCGGCGCGCGGCGGCGCACTCCGGCATCTGACCGCATGGTCCGGCAGCTACACGGCGGTCGTCCAGGTCGGCCGGCGCGTCACCATTGCGGGTGATCTCGCGGGCGTGCGCCCCGTCTTCCACACGCCATGGGCGGGCGGCACGGCGTACGCGACGGCGGCCCTGCCGCTCGCCGACCTCATCGAGGCCCATCTCGACATCGGCCACCTCGCGGCCCTGCTCGCCGCCCCCGACGTACCGGAGGCGCTGCACGACTCGACGCCCTACCAGGGCGTACGGCGCATTCCGCCCGGGCACGCGCTGATCCTGCGGGCCGGTGCGCGGGAGATCGCCGGATACGAGCCCGTGGCCTCTCTCGCCGTCGCGGCTCCCGCTGCCGACGCGGCCAGCGCGGTGGACGGCGTACGCGACGCCCTCGTGGAGGCCGTACGCACGCGCCTCACCGCCCCGCGCCATGTGCCCGGAGCGGACATCGACCCCGGTCCCGTGCCCGGCATGGGCCCAGCCGAGCGGCGCGCGGCCCGCGGCATGCCCGTGCCCGGCATCGGCGCCGACCTCTCCGGAGGACCCGCCTCCGGAACCCTCGCGCTGCTCGCCGCGGGCCTGCCCGGCATGCCCGGCACGGTCCTGGGCCACGGCACCGGTGCGGGCGAGCGACTGCTGGCCGTCACCTTCAACGACCTGGCGACGGGCGGCCGCGAGGCCGAACTGGAGCGCGCCGGGGCCATCGCCGCCAACCCGCGCCTGCACCACGTCGTCGTCACCGGCGGCGAAGAGACCCTCCCTTACGTCGACTTGGACGCCCCGCTGACCGACGAGCCAGGGCCGTCCCTCGTGACGGCCGCCCGCCACCGCGCGCGGCTCGCCTCCGGCAGCGCCGACCACCTCACGGGCTACGGCGCCCGCCAGGTCATGGACGCCCACCCGGCCCGCCTCGCAGACCTCCTCATGGACCGCAAGCGCCGCCATCTGGTGAAGCCGGTGGCCGCACTGACCAAGGCGGACGGCTCGGTGATGGTCCCCGCGCGCGTGTACGCCGCGGCACGGCGGCTCGCCCGTACGCCGTACCGCGCGGGCGTCGAAGGGCTCGCCGACCGGCTGCTGCACCGCAGGTTCGACGAGCCGGGAGGTCTCGTGGGCGCCTCGCTCGCCGCGCTCGCGTGGGGCAGACCCGGGCCGGCCGCGCGCTGGCTGACCGGTGAGGCGCTCGCTGAAGTATCGGTTCGTCTTCAGGACACGGTGATCCGTCCGGGGGCCGGGCCCGGACAGCGCCCGGGCGAATTCCGCGCCCGCGCCGCGCTCGCCCGCCACGCCGCCGACCTCCGGATCCTGGAGCAGGCAGCGGAGATCCGCTTCCAGCGCCTCCACGTGCCGTTCCTCGACAACCAGGTCGTCCGCGCGTGCCGGGCCCTGCCCGAGGCGCTGCGCGTCCAGCCGGGCGCCCGCGCCTCGATCCTCCGTACGGTCCTGGAGGGCGCCGGAGTGTCCGATCTGCCGCCCGGCTGGGGTGCCCCCTCGCACGCGTCGTCGGCCGCTGCCGCCCGCATCGGCCTGCGTGTCGCCGTCGAGGAGCTGATCGCCCTCTTCGACACCCCGCTGCTCGCGCAGGCGGGCCTGGTCGAGGCCCGCGTCGTACGCAAGGCCCTGCGCGCCGCCGCCCAGGGCGAACCCCTCCCGCTGGACGGCCTGGCCGACCTGGTCTCCCTCGAACTCTGGCTCCGCCGCATCGTGGCCCGCCGCGGTACGTGCTGGACGGGGACGCCGGCGCGGCAGCGGGCGGTGCCCACGGGGACGGTGCGGCCGCAGAGGGGGGCGCTGGGGGCGGCGGGGAGGCCGTAGCGGTTGGAGGTCGCCCTGGGGCAGCGGCTGTAGGCCTACCGGCAGCGGACGTACCCGGTCGGTTCAGGTCAAACCGGGTGGGGCGCACCAGCGAACCGTAAACCGCAGGACCGGCCCGACGCCCCGGGCGAGAATGGGCGCGTGCGGTACCGAATCCTGGGCGTCACAGAGGCGCAGACCGAAGAGGGCGCCCCCGTACCCATAGGCGGTCCCCGCCTCCGCGCGCTCCTTGCCGCCCTGGCCCTCCGCGCGAACCGCCCCGTCCCCGTCGACGTGCTCATCGACGAGGTGTGGGCCGGCGAGGCCCCATACGACGCCCCTGCTGCCCTGCAGGCGCTCGTCGGCCGTCTGCGCCGGGCGTTGGGCCGGGATGCCGTCGTCTCCGAGACGGGCGGCTACCGCCTCACCGCGACGGCCGACGACATCGACCTGCACAGGTTCGAACGCCTGGTACGCGACGGAACTGCGGCGCTCCACGCGCGCGACGCGGTGTCCGCCGCCCGAATCCTGCGCGAGGCGCTGGCCCTGTGGCGCGGGCCCGTCCTCGCCGATCTGCCGGACCGCAGCGTCGCCACGCGCCTCGAGGCGCAGCGCCTGGAAGCCACACGCGCGCGTGCCCAGGCCGATCTGGCGCTCGGCCGCGCCCCCGGTCTCGTACCGGAGCTGCGGGAGCTCGCCGCCGCGCACCCGTACGACGAGCCGCTCCACGCGCTCCTCATCCGT
Source organism: Streptomyces sp. NPDC002896 (assembly GCF_040295225.1). Lineage (NCBI taxonomy): Bacteria > Bacillati > Actinomycetota > Actinomycetes > Kitasatosporales > Streptomycetaceae > Streptomyces > Streptomyces sp. NPDC002896. The sequence continues at coordinate 56,383 of NZ_JBEOVA010000036.1, forward strand.
GCTCTGCGCGACGCGGGGCGCCCAGCGGACGCTCTCGCCGCGTACGAGCACGTCCGCCGCATCCTGGCGGACGGCCTCGGTACCGATCCCGGTCCCGAACTGCGGGCTCTGCATGCCGGATTGCTGGCCCCGGAGGGTGCGGAGCGGGCTGGGGGTCCGGTGGGTGCTGTGGTCCGCGAGTCCGCGTATGAAGCGCTCGGCGAATCAGCGTCGGGTGAATCAGCGTCGGAAATGCATGGGGCATCCGCGGCGGGAGTGTCCGGGGATTCCTCGTCGGTCGCGCCCCCGCATGCCGCGCTCGGCGCGTCCGCGCCCGCCGTGCACGAGGAGCCCCCGCAGCCCGCGTCCACCCCCTCCTCCCGCCGTCCCGAGCGGAAGGGCAATCTCCGGCCGCGGCTGAATTCCTTCGTCGGGCGGGAACCCGAACTGGGCTCCATCCGTTCGGACTTGCAGAGGGCACGCCTGGTCACGCTCACCGGACCCGGTGGCTCGGGCAAGACCCGCCTCGCAGAGGAAGCCGCCGCCGGGCATTCCGATGCATGGCTGGTCGAGCTGGCCCCGCTCGACCATCCCGAGGCGGTCCCGGGTGCCGTCGTCAGCGCGCTCGGCCTGCGCGAGACGGTGCTGATGACGAGCGAGCTGACGGCACCGCAGGACGACCCCCTCGCCCTGCTCGTCGAGTACTGCGGGCCGCGAGGGCTGCTCCTGATCCTTGACAACTGCGAACACGTGATCGATGCTGCCGCCCGGCTCGCCGAGACCCTGCTGACCCGCTGCCCGGACCTCACCGTGCTGGCCACGAGCCGCGAGCCCCTGGGCGTACCCGGTGAATCCGTGCGCCCCGTAGAGCCGCTCCCGCCCCATCCGGCGCACCGCCTCTTCACCGAACGGGCCACGGCGGTAAGGCCGGGTTTCGCCGCCACTGCGGATGCCGATGCGGAGGCCGTCGCCGAGATCTGCCGCCGTCTCGACGGGCTGCCGCTCGCCATCGAGCTGGCCGCCGCCCGGCTGCGGATGCTCACGCCGCGGCAGATCGCCGACCGCCTCGACGACCGCTTCCGCCTCCTCACCAGCGGAAGCCGTACCGCACTGCCGCGTCAGCAGACCCTGCGGGCGGTCGTCGACTGGTCCTGGGACCTGCTCGACGAGCGTGAGCGGACCGTGCTGCGGGAGGTGTCCGTCTTCGCCGGCGGCTGGGACCTCGGGGCCGCGGAGGCCGTCTGCACGGGACCGGCCGCGGACGTCGTCGGCGCGCTCGTCGACAAGTCCCTCGTCGTCGCCACGCCCTGCGCGCGGGTCGAGGACGGCATGCGCTACCGCATGCTCGAAACCATCCACGAGTACGCGTCCGAGCGCGCCGCCGAGGCCCCGGAGCTGCGCGCCGCCGCAGAGCGCCGCCACTCCGCGTACTTCAGGGCGCTCGTCGAGAAGGCCGAACCTCTCCTGCGCTCCGCCGAACAACTGCCCTGGATCCGGCGGATGGAGACGGAGCTCGACAACATCCGCGCGGCCCTGCACCGGGCCGTCGCGACCGGCGACGAGGAACAGGCCTGCGCGCTCGCCCTGGGCACCGGCTGGTTCTGGTGGCTGCGCAACTTCCGCAGGGAGGGCATCGAGTGGATCGAGCGCGTCCTGCGCATGAGCGCGGCCACGGACCTGCGGGAGGCGCGTTTCCCGTGGTGGGCGGAGGTACCGCCCGGTCCCACAGCCGACGACCAGCTTGGTCACGGACCCGTATCGCAGCCTGGCCACGGACCCGTAGTTCAGGCCGATCCCGCAGCCGAGGAGCAGGCCGGCCCGGCCACCGACCAGGACGACCCCCTCTACTGGCCCCGGATGAGCCTCCGCATCCTGCATCTCTTCCTCTTGGCGGAGACCAGGCCCGCCACCACGCTGACCGGTGAGCGGGTGCGCGAGTACATCGCCCAGCTGCAGCACGCCTTCGACAAACCCGTACCCGCCGCGGCCCGCTTCCCCGGCCTGATCTGGCCCTTCACCGCCTACTTCCTCGGGGGGCGCCCAGATGTCAACGGGGTCCTGGACGTGGCGGTCGCCAACTGCCGCCGGTTCGGCGGGGACTGGGAGGTCGCGGTCCTGCTGATGTTCCGTCTGCACACGGTCGTCGACTCACCCGGCGGCGTGGACGCCATCGACGACGACCTGGCGGAGCTGCGCACCCTGAGCCGGCGCGTGGGCGACCGCTGGGTGCGCGCCCAGGTGTCCAGCGCCGCCGGCGAGGCGGCGATGGCCCGCAGCCGCTTCGACGAGGCCAAGGAGGAGTTCGAGGAGGCGCTGCGGCTCGCCTACGAGGTGGGTGCCTACGCGGAGACGCCTTTCCTGGTCGCACGTCTGGCGGAGATCGCCTACCGCTCGGGAGACCGGGAGGCGGCCCGGAAGGCCCTGGACGAGGCGAACGCCGAAGCGGACCGGCACGGGGTCACGGACTCGCGGGCCTTCGTGCGGCTACTGACCGCCATGATGGCGCTGGACGAGGGCGACGTCGTACGCGCCCGTGCCCTGTGCGACGCGGCACGCGAGGATGCCGCGCGTGGCACGCCGCCGCCGCAGTTCAACGCCGGCATGGACGCTGTCGACGTCCGGATCGTCGCGGTCGAGTCAGGACCCGGGCAGGCGCTGGCGCGGATGCCCGGGATCCTGCGCGAGGCCGTCGAGAGCAAGTGCGCGGAGGTAGTGACGGCGGCGCTCGTGGACACCGCCGCCACCCTCCTGGCGCGCCTCGGCGACCATGTGCGTGCCACGCGGCTGCTCGCCGCGGGGGCCCACTGGCGCGGTGGGCACCCGCGTCCGGAGCCGGACCGCTCCGAGGCCGAGGCTGTTGCCGCCGACGCCCTCGCCGCGCTGGGCCGGCGGCGCTACGACGCCGAGTACGCGGCGGGCGCGGGGCTCACGGCCGACGGCGTGCTCGCCGAACTGGCGGCGGCCACAGGCCCGTAGGGCTCGGATCTCCCTACCCCGCCCCTTCCCGTAACCAAGGGACTCCGCCCCTGGACCCCCGTATCGCCCTACCGGCTCGTCCTCAATCGCCGGACGGGCTTTCTTTCGTCACGCCGGCCGCGACCGCAACCCCTCCAGCAGGATGTCCAGCAGCCGTGCGGACGCCGCCGCCTGCTGGGCCGCGTCCGGCAGTGCGGGCGCGGCGGTGGCTATCACCAGCAGTACGTCGGCGACGGTCACGTCCGCCCGCAGCTCGCCCGCCGCGCGCGCCCGCTCCACCAGCCGGCCGACGACGTCGAGAAGCTCCGCAGCACCCGCGTCGCCCGGCTCGTCGGTCCGTGCCGTCCGCTGCTCGACCAGCCGCAGTTCAGGCCCCGCCGGCTGGGAGGCGCGCTGCTGCGGCACCCGCGCATCGTCGAACCCGGTACCCGCGGCCGTGCCATCCTCGGCGACGCCCACCCGCAGCACCTGCGGCGGCAGCAGCCGGCCAGCTCCCGAGGCCACGGACGTGCGAAGGAAGCGCGACAGCGCAGACCACGGCTCGTCCTCCTGGCCGAGCGCCGCACGCGCCTGCTCGGTCAGCCGGGAGGTCTCCTCCTCGGCTATGCGCCGTACCAGGACCTCCTTGCTCGGGAACCGCCGGTAGACCGTGCCGACGCCGACCCTGGCCCGCCGCGCCACGTCCTCCATCGGCGCGCCGTACCCCAGCTCGCCGAAGACCTCGCGCGCCGCGCGCAGCACGTGCTCGAGATTGCGCTGGGCGTCCACCCGCAGTGGCGTCGTGCGCCCTCCGTCGCTCACCGTGCGCCCGTTCCCGACGTGCGAGCCGTGCGCTCCATGCGTGCCGTGCGATCCCGCCGCTGCGAAGGCGGATGCGGACGACCAATGAGAGTCCTGAATATGCATGAGTGTTCCCCCGGTAATGACGTCTCCCCCCGGAGACTCTCCCCGCCATTTGGCAGCCGGAGCGCACAGGCACACGCGTGGTCCACGAGCCCGCTCATCGGACCCGCCGTGAGCATCCCCCCACACTCCGACGACACACGAACATAGTTGAGCCGGAGTCAATTCAGAAGAGGGACGTTCCGCGCGGCGCGTACCACGATCGGAGTACGTACCGGTTCCACCCGATTGCACCCCCGCGCTCCCCGTAGCGCCCATTCGCTGACCTGCGGTTCTTCCGGAGAGTCCGACAAATCGCCCAACTGTGACCGCTCGGCCTGACCGGTCACATAAATTGCCGGGACTGTGGACAAACGCCGGTGACGGGTGCGTCATGGGATGGTGAACGCTGCGATCAATGACGGGACACCGCAACCGACAGTCGCTGCGCGGCGGGCCGAATCCCCCGAGCGCGCGCGCATTCTCATCGTGGGCGGCGGTTATGTCGGGATGTACACGGCTCTGCGTCTGCAGCGGAAGCTGAAACCCGAGCTCCAGCGGGACGAGGTCGAGATCGTCGTCGTCACGCCCGAGCCTTACATGACATACCAGCCGTTCCTGCCCGAGGCGGCCGCGGGCTCCATCTCGCCCCGGCACGTCGTGGTGCCGCTGCGCCGCGTCCTCGACGGCTGCCGCGTCGTCGTCGGCGAGGCCCGGTCGATCGACCATGCCAAGCGCACCGCGACCCTCACCACCCTCGCCAGCGAGGAGGAGGGCACGGGCAGCATCACTCTCACGTACGACGAACTGGTCCTGGCCCCCGGCTCCGTCTCGCGCACCCTCCCGGTCCCCGGCCTGGCCGAGCACGGCATCGGCTTCAAGACGGTCGAGGAGGCCATCGGCCTGCGCAACCACGTCATCGAGCAGATGGACATCGCCTCCTCGACCCGCGACCCGGCGATCCGCGACGCAGCGCTCACCTTCGTATTCGTCGGCGGCGGGTACGCGGGCGTGGAGGCCCTCGCCGAGCTCGAGGACATGGCCCGCTACACCGCGCGGTACTACCACAACGTCAAGCCCGAGGACATGAAGTGGATCCTCGTCGAGGCGACGAACCGCATCCTCCCCGAAGTCGGCGAGGAGATGGGCAAGTACGCCGTCCGTGAGCTGCGCCGCCGCAACATCGACGTACGCCTGGAGACCCGCCTCGAGTCCTGCGAGGACCGGGTCGCCGTGCTCAGCGACGGCGCGCGCTTCCCGACCCGTACGGTCGTGTGGACCGCAGGCGTCAAGCCGCACCCGATCCTGGCCGCCACCGACCTGCCACGGAACGAGCGCGGCCGCCTCAAGTGCACCGCCCAGCTGACCATCGACGGCGTCACGCACGCGTGGGCGGCCGGAGACGCCGCCGCCGTCCCCGACGTCACCGCCGACGAGCCCGGCAGGGAGTGCGCCCCCAACGCCCAGCACGCGGTGCGCCAGGCGAGGGTCCTCGGCGACAACATCGCCGCCTCACTGCGCGGGGAGCCCCTCCAGGAGTACGCGCACAAGTACGCCGGATCGGTCGCGTCCCTGGGCCTGCACAAGGGCGTTGCACACGTCTACGGACGCAAGCTGAAGGGCTACCCTGCCTGGTTCATGCACCGCGTCTACCACCTCAGCAGGGTGCCGACCTTCAACCGCAAGGCCCGCGTACTCGCCGAATGGACCCTCTCCGGGCTCTTCAAGCGGGAGATCGTGTCACTGGGATCGCTCGAACATCCCCGGGCGGAGTTCGAACTCGCGGCCGGTGGGAAGCCTCAGGACAACCCGAAGGGGTCGTCCTGACCGGAGGCAGGAACTCCACCCGCATGACCGGCGTCTGACGGATGTCGGTCCCGTCGGCCAGACTGGTCCCTGACCACGACCATGACGATGCCGGACGGCCGTTCCCCTCGCCCGCACTCGACATCACCTTGACATCACCCAGACATCTTGAGGCTTTCCCCAGTGCTGTATCTGTCCGGAGTACGCAGCCCTCGACCGCGGCTGCGCGGCGGTCCGGACCCCCGGCCGTTCAGGAGCGGGCCGAAGACGACGACGCGAGGCATGAATCGGTGAACTTCACGCGCTGGAGCGCCCGGCTCCCCGGAACGCAGCGCCGCGCGGCAGCGCGGGCCGATGACGCCGTCTCCCCGGCACCCCCCGCGGACGGAGCGAGTCCCGTCCCCGCGGCCCGCGTCGAACAGCTGACGGACACGGACGCGTCTTGCGCCTCGCCCGCAGTGGACGACCTCCCGGTCCGCGAGGTCCTCGACCACATCCCGGCCCTCGTCGCGCTCGTCCACGGCCCGGAGCACCGCATCGCCTACGTCAACGACGCGTACGCCGCGGCGTTCGGCACCCGCCCCGTCGGCGAACCCGCGCGCGAGGCCCTTCCCGAGCTCGACGAGATCGGCCTGCTGCCGCTCCTCGACCAGGTGCTGCGCAGCTCCAGACCCCGCACCGTCAAGTCCCGCAAGGCCCCCGACGGCCGCTCGTACACATTCACCTGCACGCCCGTCGACACCCTGGCCACCCCCGAAGGGGGCGGCGTCCTGATCTTCGCCGCCGACGTCACCGACCACGCGGAGGCTGCCGAACGGCTGCGCGCCAGCGAGCGCCGCCAGCGCGAAACAGCCGTCACGCTGCAAAGGTCCCTGCTGCCGCAGGAGTTGGAAGAGCCCGACGACCTGCGCATCGCCGCCACGTACCAGCCGGGCGGCACCGACGCGGCCGTCGGCGGTGACTGGTACGACGTGATCACCCTCGGCGGCGGCCGCACGGCCCTCGTGATCGGCGACGTGATGGGCCGCGGTGTGCGCGCGGCGGCCGTCATGGGCCAGCTGCGCACGGCGGTCAGGGCGTACGCCCGCCTCGACCTGCCCCCGCACGAGGTCCTGCAACTGCTGGACGGCCTCGCCTCCGAGATCGACCCGAACCAGATCGCCACCTGCGCATACGCCGTCCACGACCCCAACGAGGGCAAGCTCGTGTACGCCTCAGCGGGCCATCTGCCGATCCTCGTACGCGACGAGAAGGGCACCGTGCACCGCGCCGAGGAACCCACCGGCCCTCCGCTCGGCACCGGCGGCTGGATGCACGCCTCCGGCTCCGTCCCGCTCGGCCCCGGCTCCACCGCCGTGCTCTACACCGACGGCCTCGTCGAGCGGCGCGACGAGGACATCGACGAGGGCGTGGCGGCCCTGGAGCGCGCACTCGCCGGAGCGACCGGCACGCCGCAGGTGGTGTGCGACCGGCTCATCCGCACGGCGGGCGTCACCGCGGACCACGACGACGACGTCGCCGTACTCGTCCTGCAGCACCCCGCACGCAGCGGCCCGGACGAGGAGCTCTTCCGCAATGCCGCGCTCGAACTGCTCGGCGGAGTGGAAGCCGCTCCACGCGCGCGTGCCTTCGCCTCCGGTGTCCTCACCAGCTGGCGCTTCCCGTCCGAACTGCACGACCTGGGCGTCCTGGCCGCCAGCGAACTCGTAGCCAACTCGCTCCAGCACGGCACCCCGCCGATGCGTCTGCGACTGCGCCGCACCGATCGCCGCCTGATCATCGAGGTGACCGACGGCAACGACAATCTGCCGCGCCGCCGCCGCGCCGAGCCCGCAGACGAGACGGGCCGCGGCATCTCCATCGTCGCCACGATCGCCTCGAACTGGGGCTCGCGCCGCACACCCGGAGGCGGCAAGGCGGTCTGGTGCGAGTTCGCCCTGCCCAGCGCCACGTAGTACGTCGGCGCCGGGCAGCCTCGTCAGGTGCCCGACGGCACCGGTTCGGCCGGCGCACCGCCCTGCGCCACGACCCGGCTCCTGGCGAGCGACGGCTGGTCCTGCGCCATGGTGAGTCGGCGGCCCAGCCGCAGCGCCAGCACCGTGATGCCGAGCGAGAAGAGCAGGAACGTCACGATGTACGGCACGTGCAGCGAAGCCCCCATCGGACCGCCGACGGCCGGACCGACCGCCAGCGCCAACTGCTTCACCAGGGCGAAGGCCGAGTTGTACTGACCGACCATGCCCGTCGGTGCCAGATCCGCCACCAGCGGCGCGAGGGTCGGCGACAGCATTGCCTCACCCAGCCCGAACAGGGCGTACGTCGAGATGAACGCGGCCGTCGCCATGGCCTGGCTGCCGTGCCCGAGCCCCGCGTACCCCGCGACCGCCCACGCGAACGCCCACAGGAGCCCCACGGACGCGATCACCCGGGACCGGCTGCGCCGCTCGACGAACTTCAGCACCGCGAACTGCGCGACCACGATCACCGCCGTGTTCGCCGCCAGCGCGATCCCCAGAGTCGACGCCGAGATCCCCGCTGCCTCCACGCCGTACGCGGACAGGCCCGACTCGAACTGCCCGTAACAGGCGAAGAACAACACGAAGCCCAGCACACACAGCTGCACCATCGCCCGGTGCCGCAGCAGCGCCCGCACGCCGCTCCCGCCGACCGCTGACTCGTCCCGCGGCACAGCACCACGGAGGGCCGTCGCATGCGGCATCCGCACCGTGGCGGCGATCGCGGCCAGCACCAGGAACATGACGGCCTCGATCGAGAACAGCAGCGTGAAGCTTGCGGGCCGGTTCTCGTCGACGATCTGGCCGCCGATCAGTCCGCCGATGCCGAGCCCCAGGTTCTGCAGGAAGAACTGCATGGCGAACGCACGCGTGCGCGTGCTCGTCTCCGCGCATCCCACGATCAGGGTCGCGAGCGCCGGCTGCATCACCGCGGTGCCCGCGCCGAGCACTGCGGCCGACACGATCGCCGCTACTTCACCGCGCGCAAGCCCGAGCGCCAGGGCGCCGGCGGAAGCGATCAGCGAGGCCCCCACCAGCACGGGAAGCGGCCCACGCCGGTCGAGAGCGCGCCCGATGAAGGGCAGTACGACCAGAGCGGCGACGGCAAAAGCGGCGAGCACGACACCTGCCGTACTGGCCCCGAGGCCCCGCACCTGCGCCACATAGACATAAAGGAACGGAACCGTGAAGCCGACGCCGAACGCGCTCAGCGCACTGCCGATCTGGATCCGGCGCATCGCTGCGCCCGTAGCCCTGGTCACTTTCCCCTCAACCCTGAAGACTTCGAACCTAAACTTCGAAGCTAAACGGTACAGGGTGAAGGACTTCGACGCCAAGCGAGATCATGCGATACTGCGGACCATGGGCGACACCCCCGGCGTCAGTGAGCCGACCCTCGAAGAGCAGATCGCCGCCTACCAGCGCGAATTCCAGGACCTCGACCCGCAGGTGGAGAAGATCGTCTCGGCCCTGGGGCGCCTGAACCGCCGCATGAACGTCGCTTACGGACGTCAGACCGCGACGCTCAGCATCAGCAACGCCGAGTGGGAGGTCCTCAAGGCCCTCGTCCTCTCCGGGGCCCCGTACCGAATGGGCCCGGGAGACCTCGCCAAGCGGCTCGGCCTCACACCCGCCGCGATGACCCACCGCATCGACCGGATGGTGGCGGAGGGGCTGGTCACGCGAGAGAGGGACGAGTCCAACCGCGTACGCGTCATCGTCGAGCTCACGGCCGAGGGGCGCGAGAAGTGGCTCGAGGCCATGCGGCTCGCCTCCGTCTTCGAGGAGGAACTGCTCCAGGACCTCTCCGCGGAGGAGCGCACCGCCCTCGGTGAGGTGCTGACCCGTCTCCTGCGGCGGGTGGAGGCCGCACAGCCGGATGCCGGCGGACGCCTCAGTGACCTGGACTGATGACCCTGGCCGGCCCCGCCGAAAAATTCTTGACGAGGACGGTTGACATCCCTATGGGCGGTCCGTAAAGTTCTTCGGGTTGCCACGGAGCCGTAACGGTTCTCCGGCAGCACCTGTCGCCGCTCACGCGGCACCCCAAACCACCAGCACGAACTCCCAGCGGGACTGATTTCGGCGCGCCCGAATTCAATTCCAAGACTCGATTATGAGTCGCCGGGAGAATCCGCTAAGGTTTAGGACGTCGGAACGGCCCAACGGCCGGGAAGACAGCCCACTCTGACTGGGAATCAGGCCCGAAAGGATCTGATAGAGTCGGAACCGCCGGAAAGGGAAACGCGAAAGCGAGAACCTGGAAAGCACCGAGGAAATCGGA
>NZ_JBEOVA010000037.1:0-62830 GCF_040295225.1 Streptomyces sp. NPDC002896
CCCAGGTGCTGGGCGACGGCGCCGACCGAGGAGTGCGCGGGGTCGATGGTCCACGGCCCGGGCGGCGGCAGCTCGGTACCGCCCTGACGGGCGAGAACCACATTCCCGATCTCCGCGCGGCCGCTCGCCATGACGAGCGCCGTCGACGCGGCGGGTGCGTAGCCGACGGCGGTGACGATCACCGTGTACGGGCCCGGGGCGAGAGGCGTGTCGTCGGTGACGGTGCCGTCGGTGCCGGCGTCGGCGCGCAGGATCTGCGTACCGGTCATGTCGGTCACCGTGACCACCGCATGGGGCACGGCCCAGCCGTCCCGGGTGCCGACCCGTGCGCTGAGTGCCATGGCTTTTCTCTTCTCTTCCGTGCTGTGTGGTGCGTGCCGTTGCCCGCTTTGCCGGTTGCCCGGTGAGGGCGGCGGTGCGGGTCCCGGCAACGGGGCACGGCCGTCCCCTGCCGTGCACTGTCCCGTGCCGGGACCCTTCCCCGTGCCGGCCCGCGGACGAGCTCCCTCCGCTCGAGGCGCCCGCGCGGGCCGGGGGTCTGGTGAACTGACCGGCGACTACTCGCCGGTGTGAGCGAGTTCGATGTCGTGGTCGTCGACACCGCTGCTGGAGACGGACACTCCGGCGGCCCGCGGCGGGTAGCCGGTCGCGATGACCGTGTACGCGCCGCTGTCCAGGTCGGAGAAGGCGTACGCCCCGTCCGACCCGGTCGTCGTCGTGGCGACCACGTTGCCCGCGGCGTCCACCAGCGTCACCCGCGCATCGCTCAGCGGTGCGCCCGCGCCGCGCACGGTGCCCCGCACCTGCGCCCCGGGCCGGAGCTCCACCTCTATACGGGTGGTGCCGGCACCACCGATCTCGACGGGCAGGGCCAGCGGCCGGTGCTTGGCCGAGTTGACCGCGAGGGTCACCGTGCCCGGCACCAGGTCGGAGATGGTGAACTCGCCCAGTGCGTCGGTCTGCCCGGTGGCCAGGACGTCACCGCGGACATCGGTCACGATGACCACGGCCCCGGCGACCGGGACCCCGCTCTCCGCGGACCGCACCACACCGGCCAGTCCGCTGGTACCGCTCAGCAGGATGTCGTACGCGACCGGCTCGCCGTCGACGACGATCGTCGAGGCCTGCGGCTGGAAGCCGTCCGCGGAGGCGATCAGGACGTAGCTGCCCGCGCTCGGCGCGTCGAGGCCGTACGAGCCGTCGCCGTGCGCGACCGACCGGCCCAGCTGCCGCCCACCGAGCGAGATCAGCGTCACCGCGGCTCCGGCCACGGGCACGCTCTCCGCGCCGCGGACGTATCCGCGGACGGGGATCCCGCCACCGGCGGACCCCTCGGCAGTCGCGACCGAGGCCAGCGCCGCCGTCGGCTGCACACGCTGAACGAGCTCAGCCTGGGACTGGAGAGCGGCGACCGACGGGCTCGGCGCCGTCTTCACGGCGGCGGCCACGGCCGGCTCCCCGGCGGACGGCGTCACGGCCGCGGGGACCCCCGCCCCGGCGGCGGCCGGCCGCTGGCGCGGGATGAACGCTGCGAGCGCGAAGGACAGGAGAGCAGCGCCGCCGCCGACGGCCAGGACGGTACGGAAGCCGTCCTGGGAGGGCAGGGCGATGCCACCGAGGTCGGTGGTCATCTGCGACAGGATGACGCCGGCGACCGCACTGGCGACCGAGGTGCCGATGGACCGCATCAGAGTGTTGAGGCTGTTGGCGGCGCCCGACTGGGACGCGGGCACGGCACCCATGATGAGCGCGGGCATCGAACCGTAGGTGAAGCCGATACCGGCGCCGATGACGCAGGAGACCAGCACGAAGTGCCAGACCTCGTCCATCAGCACGATGTTCAGGCCGTAGCCCGCGGCCACGATCAGGGCACCGACCATCAGGGTCACCTTCGGGCCCTTGGCCCTCGAGAGGGCGGCGGAGACCGGGGCCGTGGCCATCATCACCAGGCCGGACGGCGCCATGACCAGGCCGGCGGTGAGCATCGTCTTGCCCAGACCGTATCCGGTCGCCTCAGGCAACTGCAGGAGCTGCGGAAGGACGAGGGACATCGAGAACATGCCGAAGCCGAGGGCGACCGATGCGAGGTTGGTGAACAGCACCTGACGGCGCGCGGTGGTGCGCAGGTCCACCAGCGGCTGCGCGGTACGCAGCTCCCACCAGCCCCAGACCAGCAGGACGACGATCGCGGCGGCGAACAGGCCGAGGGTGTTGCCGCTGTCCCAGCCCCAGTCGGCGCCCTTGGAGATCGCCAGCAGCAGGGAGACCAGACCGGCCGCCATGCCGATGGCGCCGATCAGGTCGAAACGCCCGCCGGCGCGCACCTTGGACTCGGGCACGAGGCTCAGGACGAGCACGCCGGCGACGGCGCCGAGGGCGGCCGAGGTCCAGAACAGCACGTGCCAGTCGAAGTTGTCGGCGATGAAGGCCGCTGCGGGCAGACCGAGGGCACCGCCGACACCGAGCGACGCGCTCATCATCGCGGTGGCGGAGCCGAGCCGTTCGGCGGGCAGTTCGTCACGCATGATGCTGATGCCGAGCGGGATGACACCGGACGCCAGGCCCTGCAGGGCGCGTCCGACGATCATCGGGGTCAGGGAGTCGCTGAGCGCGGCCGTGATCGATCCGGCCACCAGCATGACCAGGCTGACCAGCAGCATGCGGCGCTTGCCGTACATGTCTCCCAGCCGCCCCATCATCGGGGTGGCGACGGCGGCGGCGAGCAGCGTGGCGGTGACGGCCCAGGCGGTGTCCGACGACGAGGCGTTCAGAAGCTTCGGGAGCTCCGGGACGATCGGGATCACCAGGGTCTGCATCAGCGAGACCACGATCCCGCCGAAGGCCAGGACCGCCACGACGGTATTGGCCCGCGGCGCTGCGGACTCCCCGTCGTCGGCGGGTCGGGAATGGGCATGGGACATGGTCGAGCCTCCGTGTGGGCGATCTGGTACGCGCGATTCCTCACGGTAGGTCAATTGATTGACTTAAGCAACTGTCGCTGGGTTTCGCGGTCGCGCTGTGAAGGGTTCGTCGAGGGGGGCGCCCGCACACGCCAACGCGAGAGGCCCCGGATCGCTCCGGGGCCTCTCGTCTGTGTGCACTCGGCAGGATTCGAACCTGCAACCTTCTGATCCGTAGTCAGATGCTCTATCCGTTAAGCTACGAGTGCCTGTGTTTTGTTGTGTTGTGTGCTCTTCCTCCCTGGCTTTTCGGCCCGGTCGGCGTTGCGGGAACAACATTACATGAACGGCGCCCTGAGGCGAAATCCGTATCCCGCACCCTGCCTGACCTGGGCAAATGATCAGACTGCGGCCGAGCGGCACTGGTCTGGTCGCGGCGCGCGGGGCCCGCGAACGCCCGAAGAATCTCCCAAGCCCGGGCCCGAGAACGCCCGAAGCCCCGGTCGGACGACCGGGGCTTCGGGATCAAGGAGCGGAGGCGGAGGGATTTGAACCCTCGATGGGCTTTAAGGCCCAAACCGCATTAGCAGTGCGGCGCCATAGACCGGACTAGGCGACGCCTCCAGCGCATCAGCCCGCGCAAGCGCGAGAAGGTGCGTGCAGATGATGACACAGCCAAGCGGGGTGTCACCAATCGGTTCCCACGATACTAGGCAGGCAGGCCACAGGGCAAAGCACAGCGGCACCGCAACGTCGCGGCGCGCAGGGCGTTGAACGGGGCAGAGCCGTGCGCCGCGCGTACCCGCACTGCGGGTCCGTGCCCGGCGCTCACCCGCACCCCGTGGAGACTCGTCATGCTGCGTCGTCTCGCCTTCACCGCGGCCGCGTCCGCCGTCGCCTCCGCCGCCGCGCTGTCCGCAGCGCCCGCGGCGGCCGCCGCCGACACCGACCTGCTGCCACTGCCCCCGCTGTTCACCGCGCCGGACCGGCTGACGATCACGGTCCAGGGCGCGGGCGGGGGTACCGATGGAACGTATGAGCTGGAGTGCGGCCCTGCGGGCGGTACGCATCCGAATCCTGCCGGGGCGTGCCTGCGGCTGGACGAGCAGGCGGCGCGAGGCCGTGATCCGTTCGCGCCCCGGCAGCGGGGCGCCATGTGCACGATGCAGTACGGCGGCCCGGCCACGGCCCACGTCAAGGGCGTCTGGCACGGACGGCCCGTCGACGCCACATACAACCGAGGCGACGGGTGCGAGGTCGCGCGGTGGGACGCGATCGTGCCGGTGCTGCCGGCTGTCCGGGCGTAGATCCAGCGCGCTCCGGTGGTGGCCGGGCAGCTCAGCCCTGGTCCTGTCGCCGATCAACGACTCGACCTTGATCTGGTCGTGGCCCGACCGTGCTGTCGTCAGGCAATCGTCCGGTGCATACCCGGTGCGTGGGCAGGTCGGGGCCATGGTCACAGCATCTACGTGTGTTCTGCGTGCGACCTCCCTCTCATCCGGCGCCGCTAGCGCAACCACTGCCCGTAGACTCCCTCCCGTGACACACCGCGGGCCGCGGGGCAAGATGGCCTCGGCGGTCGGCAAGGTGCGGTAACAGGGAGGAAGCGTCGTCGTGAGCAGCAGGCCATCCCGAGGCGCTGCTCGCCTCGCAGCCATACTCGACGCACTGCCGGACGCCCTCGTCCTGGTCAACGCCAACGGCACCGTCGTCAACGCCAACACCATCGCCCTGCGGACCTTCGAGGCGCCCGGCACGGCGCTCGTCGGGCGCGGACTGCTCGATCTGCTGCCGGAGTTCGACTCGCGGCTGATCCCGGGATCCATGCGGCGGCCCGACTCGACGGACGCGCAGGGGCGCACCAAGCCGACCCGGATGATCGCGCGGCGCACCGATGGCACCGAGTTCCCCGTCGAGGTCAGCAGCGCGAACCTGGAGAACGGCCAGCAGGCGTACGACGGCCATGGCTACACCGGCGACGAGCTGCTCATGCTCGTCGTACGCGATCTGACCGGGACCGTCGACACCGAGGCCGAACTGGCGCGTTCGCAGCGACAGACCGAGATGATCCTGCGGGCCGCTGCCGAGGGTGTGGTCGGCACCGACACCGAGGGGCGGGTCGTCCTCGTCAACCCCGCCGCCGCGCAGATCCTCGGGTTCCGGGCCGGCGACCTGGGCGGACAGGCTCTGCACGCGCTGATCCTGCACTCGCGGGCCGACGGCGAGCCCTTCCCGTACGAGGAGTCGCCGCTCGCCGACACGCTCAGGTCCGGGCGCAAGCACCGGGTGCGCGGGCAGGTGCTCTGGTCCAAGAGCGGCGGCAAGGTGCCGGTCGATCTGACGACCTCGCCCGTGCGGGACGGGGACCAGCTCGTCGGCGCGGTGATGACGTTCACCGACCGCCGGCCGTACGAGGCCCTCGCCGAGGAGAAGGAAGAGGCTGACCGCAAGCACGCGGAGGAGCAGGAGACCGCGGCCCGGCAGCATGCGGAGGAGCTCGCGCAGGCCGAGGAGGAGCACGCCGAGGAGCTCGCGGGGATCGTCGAGCGGCATGCGGAGGAGCTCGCGGGCGAGAAGGAGCGGTACGCGGCGCTGGCCGAGCGTGAGAAGGACCGTTTCGAGGAGCTGACGGCGCGGCACGAGCAGCTGCTCGCCGTGCTCGGCGGATCGCTGCGCGGGCCGCTGGAGGAGCTGCGGCGCGAGCTCTCCACGCTGGCCGCCGACGACGCGGGGCAGTTGTGGCCCGAGGCGAACCAGGTCCTGCACCACCTGGCCGCCGGGTACGCGCGCATCACCACGCTCGTCGACAACGTGCTCGCCTACCAGCAGCTCGACGAGGGCGCGGAGCAGCTCGTCAAGCGCACCGTCATGCTCGACGGGGTCGTGGCCGCCGGTGTCGAGGGGGCCATCGAGCTGATCGGCCCCGGGCGCGCGCAGTTCGCCGTGCACGCCCCGCCGCTCGAGGCCGAGGTGGACCCGGAGCGGCTCGCGACGGCACTGGCGCATCTCGTCGCCGATGTCGCGGGCGTCGACGCCACGGGCAACGCTCCGGTTTCGGCGGCCGGTTACATGGACTCGACGGTCGTCGTCGCGGCGGCCCAGCGCGGCGAGGTCGTCCGTATCGAGGTGCGGGGTCCGTACTCCGGCGGGGACCCGGTGCACCAGCCGATCGTGCAGGGCATCGTGCGCGCGCACGGCGGCGTGCTGCAGACGCACGAGGTGCCGGGCATGAGCGGCTGCGCCTACGTCCTCGAGGTGCCGATCGGGGGCGGGGCCGGCACGGTTCAGGCTGCTCCCGCACATCGGGCGGCCGCAGGGGCGGACACCGGGACCGAGGGTTCTGGTGCTGCCGAGCTCGGTACGGGTTCCTCCAGTGCCGAAGCAGGCCAGGCAGGCGCAACGGCGATGGTGCCCGCGCAGGCGACCGTCACGGGCGGCCGACGGCGGGCTCGGCGGGCTTCGGTGGACGCGTTCCTGGACGGGCCCGGCGGACCCGGTGAGTCCAGTGAGTCCGGTGTGCAGGGGGCCGGCACGGACGGTTCCGGCTCGGCGGCGGACGGCGGAGCCGTGCCGACCGGGCGGCGGCGCGGGCGACGCGCGGCGGAGCCGGCGGACGCCAAGGACCCGGTGCAGCCGCAGCTGCCGGCTCAGGCCTCGGGCCCCGCGGGCGGCGGTACGGGGCGGCGGCGCGGGCGGCCGAGCCCCGCGGAGGGCGCCGTGGTGACCGCGGCCGAGCATGCGGCCGGATCGGCGGCGCTCGGTGAGACGGTGCCGCCCCAGGGCGTACCGGTGCCCACCGGCCGACGTGCGCGGCGTGACGCCGAACAGCGCGCTCTGCCCGCTCTGCCTGCCGCGTCGGCGGGTGCGACGACGCAGGGAACCGAGGGAAGTGGTGAGGAACCGGCAGCGTCGGCAGGCGTCGAGCCTGGGTCCGGGGCCGGGTCCGGGGAGGCTCTGGGGGCCGTCCCGCCCGCCGGGCTGAGTGCTCCCGACGCGCCCGGGGCCCCCGGGAACGGCGGCGGCACCTCGGGTTCCGGTGTCGGGCAGCCCGCGGGGCGTCGTGCCCGGCGCGCACTGGCGGGTCCCACGGATCGGGCCGCCGCGCAGGAGGCGCCCCGGGCCGCCTTCGCGCTGCCGCCCGCCGAGGCCGACCGGTCTCCGGGCACCGACGACGATTCCGGACAGCACGCGACGGCGCTCCACGACCCGGCTGACGACCACACTCCGCCGCAGCCCCACCCGACCTCGGCACCGACGGGACGCCGTCGGGCCCGCCCCGCCGCTCCGGCCGAGCAGGAGCCGAACGCCCCGCAGATGCAGGGGCAGCAGGGCGTCACGCACGGACAGCAGGTGCCGATGCCGGTGCCCGGAGCGCTGCCGGGTGCGGCGCCCGCGGCCGCTCCGATGCCGGGAGCGGCCGAGGCTGCCGGAGCGGGACCGGGGCCTGCGACGGCGTCCGGTGTTCCCACTCTGAACGCTGCTCGCGGTCAGGCCGCGCAGCTGCCTCAGGCGGCGCAGCACACTCAGGCCGCACAGCCCGCGCTCAACGGGCAGGCCGTGCCGCCCGGGCAGCCCGAAAAACAGGCGACGCTGAACGGCCAGTCCCTGCACGGTCCGTCCGTGCAGACGGCACAGTCCGTACCCACGGCTCAGCCCTGGACCAACGGCGCAACGCCCGCTTCCGGCATGCCCGTTCAGGACCCCGACGCCGGGCACGACGGGCAGCCGATGCCGGCCCCGTCCGCCCAGCCGGGCCGACCCACCCCGTCCGGCCCGGACGGACAGCCCGCCCAGCCATCCCCGGCAGCCGTTCAGACCTGGCCGAACAGCGGAACCCCCGCCGCGGGCGTACCGGCGAAGGCGACCCCTGATGCGCAGCAGCCACAGGCCGCGCCCGCCGCACAGCCCGCACCCCCGCAGCCCGCCGGCGCGCCGACCGGCCCGACGACGCGCGGCCGCGGTGTCGCGCTGCCGCCGCAGCCCGGGACCCAGCCGCGGGCCGCTCAGCCGTTGCCCGCCGAGGCGCCGGCCGGTGACGCGAACTCGCCGCAGGGGCGCGCGATCAGCGTCCGCACGCTGGGACAGGGCGTGCCGTTCGGCCGCCAGATCGCCGAACAGCAGCGCTCGCAGGGCAGGCCAGGGGCCCAGCCGGCCCCGGGCCTTCGCGCCCCGCAGCCTCTGTCACCGGCCTCCGTACAGACGCCGCAGGCCCAAGTACCCCGGCAGGCACCCGCACCCGGGGCACCGGCGCAGGCCTCTCCGGGTGCTGCTGCCGCGCGTTCCCCCCAGCTGCCCGCACAGCAGCCGGCACCTGTGCACCAGCAGCAGACGACGCCTCCGCCCGCCAACCCCACCGGCTCGGGCCGCCGCCGTAAGCTCGCCACCCCGCCCGACCCGAGCGGCGACCGGCCGGAAACGGCAGCCCGACCGCACCCGGGAGCCACCGGGCCTGCCGCACAGCCGCAGTCACGGCTGGCCACGTCCACGGAGGGCAGCGGCCGCTCGTACGCCATCGGGGCGCCCGACGAGGACGCCGACGAGGGTCCGGAGCCGCTCGACGGCCCCGGCGGCGCAGTCGAGGTGGCCGACCAGCCCGTGCCGCAGCCGATGGACGACGAGCTGCCGCCCGAGCCGCTCGACAACCCGCGGCGCCTTCTCGTCTGGCCCGCGCCCGACGTCTCCACGCAGCAGGCGCTCAGCGACCGCGGCTACCGGCCGGTGATCGTGCACTCCCGCGAGGAGGTCGACGCGCAGATCGCGGCGTTCCCCGCCGCCCTCTTCGTCGACCCGCTGACCGGCCCGATCACACGTACCGCGCTGCAGTCGCTGCGCCAGGCCGCCGTCGCCGCCGAGGTGCCGGTGCTGGTCACTGCGGGACTCGGCCAGGCGACGCGCGAGGCGGCGTACGGCGCCGACCCCGCCGTACTGCTCAAGGCCCTGGCGCCGCGCGACAGCGAGCAGCATCCGCCGCGCGTCCTGCTCATCGAGGAGCACGCGGAGATCGCGCTCGCGCTCACCGCGACGTTGGAGCGGCGCGGCATGCAGGTCGCGCGGGCGGAGAACGACGCGGACGCGGTGACGCTGGCTGCGCAGATGCGGCCGAACCTGGTCGTGATGGACCTGATGCAGGTACGCCGCCGACGCTCCGGAATCGTCGACTGGCTGCGTGCGAACGGCCAGTTGAACCGCACTCCGCTCGTCGTCTACACGGCGGCCGTGGACCAGGCCGAACTGCCGCGGCTCGCCGCCGGAGAGACGGTTCTGTTCCTGGCGGAGCGCTCCACCAGCGACGAGGTGCAGAACCGCATCGTGGACCTGCTGGCGAGGATCGGCACGAACTGAGCACGGGCTGAGGACAGACGGACTGCGGCGGGCGGGGCACTCCGGTGCCCCGCCCGCCGCAGTGCGTAGGGGTCAGATCCGCGTGACGTCCAGCTCGCCGTCCGCGTACTGCCTGCGGAGCACCTTCTTGTCGAACTTCCCCACGCTCGTCTTCGGCACCGCGCCGATGACCGTCCAGCGCTCGGGCAGTTGCCACTTGGCGATCTGGGCCTCTTCGGCCAGGAAGGACCGCAGCGTCTCGAAGTCCGCGGTCGCGCCGTCCTTCAGCACCACGGTGGCGAGGGGGCGTTCGCCCCACTTGTCGTCCGGGACCGCGACGACCGCGGCCTCCGCGACGTCCGGGTGCGACATCAGCGCGTTCTCCAGCTCGACGGAGGAGATCCACTCGCCGCCCGACTTGATGACGTCCTTGGCCCGGTCGGTGAGCGTCAGAAAGCCGTCAGGGCTGATGGTGCCGACGTCACCGGTCTTCAGCCAGCCGTCCTCGCTGAACTTGTCGGCCGGCCGGAACGGCTCTCCGGTCGCCCCGCCGTAGTACGCACCCGCGATCCACGGGCCCCGGACCTCCAGCTCGCCCGCAGACTCGCCGTCCCACGGCAGCCGTTCGCCGCCCGGTCCCCGCAGCCGCGCCTCGACGCTTGCGGGGAAGCGGCCCTGCGTGAGGCGGTACGCGAGCTCCTCGTCGGTGCCCACGGCGTGGGCGGGCGGACGGGCGATGGTGCCGAGCGGGGAGGTCTCCGTCATGCCCCAGGCGTGGCAGACCCGCATCCCGAGCTTGTCGAACGCCTCCATCAGGGACGGCGGGCAGGCGGAGCCGCCGATGGTGACCTGCCCGAGCGAGCTGACGTCGCGGGGCTTCGCGTGCAGCTCGGCGAGCAGGCCCTGCCAGATGGTGGGCACGGCGGCCGCGTGCGTCGGGCGCTCGCTCTCGATCATCTCGGCGAGCGGGGCGGGCTGCAGGAAGCGGTCCGGCATCAACATGTTGACGCCGGTCATGAAGGTGGCGTGCGGCAGCCCCCAGGCGTTGACGTGGAACTGGGGGACCACGACGAGCGAGATGTCCTGATCGGTCAGGCCCATCGACTGGGCCATGTTGACCTGCATGGAGTGCAGATAGATGGAACGGTGCGAGTAGATGACGCCCTTGGGGTCGCCGGTGGTGCCGGAGGTGTAGCACATGGCCGCGGCCTGGCGCTCGTCCAGCTCCGGCCAGTCGAAGGCGGTGGGCTTGCCCGCGAGCAACTCCTCGTACTCGTGCACCTGGGCAGTGGCTCCGGTGAGTGCGGAACGGTCGCCGGGGCCGGAGACGACCACATGCTCGATCGTGGGCAGGTGGGGGAGGAGCGGTGCGAGCAGCGGGATCAGCGAGCCGTTGACGATGACGACGCGGTCGGCGGCGTGGTTGACGATCCACACGAGCTGTTCGGCGGGCAGCCGCAGGTTGAGTGTGTGCAGGACGGCGCCCATGGAGGGGATGGCGAAGTAGGCCTCGACGTGCTCGGCGTTGTTCCACATGAGGGTTGCCACGCGCTCGTCGCCCGCGACGCCGAGGTCGTCCCGCAGGGCGTGCGCGAGCTGGGCGGAACGTGCGCCGATCTCGGCGAAGCTGCGGCGCTGGGGCTCGCCTTCGCCGGTCCACGTGGTCACCCGGGAGGTCCCGTGGATCGTGGACCCGTGGCTCAGGATCCTCGAGATCAGCAGCGGTACGTCCTGCATGGTGCTCAGCACGGCATCCTCCCGGGGCGACATTGCCTACGCGGCAGTAAGGGTTGTGCAAATTCTGCGCACATACCGCGCGGTATGTCACTAGTCCTGGGAATGATCGATCACGCTGTTGATCAGCACGGGAGCGAGCTACGGGCGATCAGTGCACGGGTGCGAGCTCCGGGCGATCAGCGCACGGGGGCGAGCTCCGGGTCCTCCCGCAGCTTGGCGAGCGCCCGCGACACCGCGCTCTTGACCGTGCCGACGGACACCCCGAGCACCTCGGCCGTCTGGACCTCGCTGAGGTCCTCGTAGTACCGCAGGACGACCATCGCGCGCTGCCGGGCGGGCAGCTTCATGATCGCGCGCCACATCGCGTCCCGCAGCGCCTGGTGTTCGGCCGGGTCACCGACCGGCACGGCCTCCGGCTCGGGAGGCTCGTCGCACACGAACTCGTCGACCTTGCGCTTGCGCCACTGCGACGTACGCGTGTTCACCAGGGCGCGCCGCACATAGCCGTCGAGGGCCCGGTGGTCCTCGATCCGGTCCCATGCGACGTACGTCTTCGTGAGCGCGGTCTGCAGCAGGTCCTCGGCGTCGTTGGGGTTCCCGGTCAGCGAACGTGCCGTGCGCAGCAGCACGGGGCCACGGGCTTGGACGAACGAGGCGAACGACGGGTACGCCGGATGTGCTGTATGTACCGTATGTGCCAAGTGCGGTGTCGGATGGCCCTGGTGCGGCGTCGGACGGCCTTGGTGCGCCGCGTGTGCCTTTCCCGCGGCCTTGGATGCGCTGGTGCAGACAGGCGTGGTCATGGCTCAACGCTAGGAGTGACCCCGCCTCCGGCGGATCGGCCGCAGGTGCCGAAGGCCTGTCCTGCTCAGGTTGTAGGGCTGACGCTGTCCCCACCTCCTGGAGATGGATGAGAAGAAGGGCAGTACTCAGGGTTCATTACGGCGACGCGAATCCCCTGGTAGTACGGGCACCGGGTGTCCGGTGGACCGGACGGCGGTCCGGGCGTGTGTCCCTCCCCTCCACCTCAGCCGTCCGCGGCCAGGATCAGCCCCGATGTGGGCACCCCCGTACCCGCCGTGACCAGGGCTCGGGCAGCGCCCGGTATCTGGTTCACCGATGTGCCGCGCAACTGCCGTACCGCCTCCGCTATGCCGTTCATCCCGTGCAGATACGCCTCGCCGAGCTGGCCGCCGTGCGTGTTCATCGGCAGCCGCCGCTCGGCGACGAAGTCTGCTGCCTCCCCCGGCTTGCAGAAGCCGAACTCCTCCAGCTGCATCAGCACGAAGGGAGTGAAATGGTCGTACAGGATCCCCACGTCCACGTCCCCGGTCGTCATTCCTGACCCGCGCCACAACTGGCGCGCCACCACGCCCATCTCGGGCAGTCCCGTCAGGTCGTCGCGGTAGAAGCTGGTCATCTGCTCCTGGGCGCGGCCGGCGCCCTGAGCCGCGGCCGCGATCACCGCCGGCGGCTGCGGCAGGTCGCGGGCGCGCTCCAGTGACGTCACGACGATCGCCTGGCCGCCGTCCGTCTCCTGGCAGCAGTCGAGCAGCCGCAGGGGCTCGACGATCCAGCGCGACGCCCCATGGTCCTCGAGCGTGATCGGCTTCCCGTGGAAGTACGCCGCCGGGTTCGTCGCCGCGTACGCGCGGTCCATGACGGCGACATGGCCGAACGCCTCCGGCGTCAGGCCATACGTGTGCAGATACCGCTGGGCCGCCATCGCCACCCAGGACGCGGGTGTGAGCAGCCCGAACGGCATCGACCAGCCGAGCGCCGCCCCCTCCGCCGACGGCTCTCGGTGCTGCATGCCGGAGCCGAATCTCCTGCCCGAGCGCTCGTTGAACGCCCGGTAGCAGACGACGACTTCGGCCACTCCGGTGGCGACCGCGAGCGCCGCCTGCTGGACCGTGGCGCAGGCCGCGCCGCCTCCGTAGTGGATCCGGGAGAAGAAGGACAGCTCACCGATGCCGGCTGCCTGGGCGACCGTGATCTCCGGGCTCGTGTCCATGGTGAAGGTGACCATGCCGTCGACGTCGGCGGGGGTGAGCCCGGCGTCGTCGAGTGCGGCCCGCACGGCCTCCACGGCCAGCTTCAGCTCGCTGCGTCCCGAGTCCTTCGAGAACTCGGTGGCGCCGATGCCGACGATCGCGGCGCGTCCGCCGAGGGTGTCCCGTCTGCGCAGGCTCATGAGGCACTCTCCGGCACGGTCCCTGGGACATCCGCGGCCCGTGGGACCGCCGCGGTTCCTGCGACGGTCACGGTCACCGTGCCCGTGACGTGTCTGCCGATGCCGTTGGCACCGACGACGCGGACCACGGCGGTCTCGCCATCGGTCTCCTCGACCCTGCCGGTCAGCACCATGGTGTCCCCCGGATAGTTGGGCGCCCCCAGCCGTATCGCCACCTTGCGGAGCACGGCCGCGGGACCGAAGTGGTCGGTGATGTACCGCCCGACCAGCCCGTTGGTGGTGAGGATGTTCATGAAGATGTCGGGGGAGCCCTTCTCCCTGGCGAGCTCCGCGTCGTGGTGCACGTCCTGGTAGTCGCGGGATGCGATGGCTCCCGCGACGATCAGGGTGCGGGTGATCGGAATCTCCAGCGGCGGAAGTTCGTCGCCACGGTGGAACGCACGATCGCCACGCCTGAACGCACGACCGGGTTGTGCACTGCACGCGTTCATGTCCGGTCTGCTCCCTTCGCGATCACATCGCCCAGTTCCTCCAGTACTTGGCTCCCGGCGCCCAGGTACGCGTCCAGCTGCCGCCCCCACAGGAAGTGCCGGTGCACGGGATGGTCGAGGTCGGCGCCCGTGCCGCCGTGCAGATGCTGACCCGCGTGGACGACGCGCTTGCCCGCCTCCGACGCCCACCAGGCGGCGGTCAGGGCATGGGTGGCGTATTCGAGCCCCTCGTCGCGCCGCCACGCCGCTTCGTACGCCGTGACCCGTATCGCTTCCGTGTCCATGTACGCGTCGGCGGCGCGGAGTTGGACGCCCTGTTTCGCGGCGAGGGGTCTGCCGAACTGCTCGCGGGTGTTGGTGTGCGCCACGGCGCGCGCGAGCGAGCCCGCGCACACGCCGGCCTGCAGCCCGGCGAAGGCGGTGCGGGCCATGGCCAGCACGTCCGCATACGCGGACGCAGCAGGCGGAGGCCCGAGCCGCTCGGCCGGTGTCCCCTCCAGGGTCAGCCGTCCCGCCGACCAGGGCGCGGTCAGCTCGACCGGCTCCGTCAGCGCGTCGGCGGTCCGCACCAGCCACAGGACGTCGTCGGCATCGACGACCAGGACGTGAGTGGCATCGCGCAGCCACGGGACCCAGGGCACCGTCCCGCTCAGGGCGCCCCGCACGCCATGGGCCGCGCCACGACCCGGTCCGGTTGGTGGCCCCGTCTCCCGTATCGCGCCGCGCGGCGCCAACGCACCCGTGGCGACCACCGTCCCGTCCCGCAGCCCGGGCAGCAGCCGCTCTCGCTGCTCCTCCGTGCCGTACCCGGCCACCGCCAGCACCCCGTACACACAGCTCGCGGCGAACGGCACCTGGGCCGTCGTCCGCCCCTGCTCCTCCAGCATCAGCACCAGCCCGAGCAGCCCGGTCTCCTCGACCGCGCCCGGTAGGCCCGCCGCGCACAGCGCCTTCCACAGCTCCGCGTCGGTGCCGCCGCCGGCCGCCGCCAGCCGCTCCGGCGTCGACAGGTCACCGAAGATCTGCGCGGCGAGTTCCCGCGCGGCCGCCTGTTCCGGCGTGGGAGTGAAGTCCATGTCAGACCGCCCCTCCTGCGACGAGCCCGGCCGCATCCTCGGCCGCGCGGAAGACCGGCAGCTCCAACTCGTCGTCCGCACGCAGGAATTCGAGCCGCACCGGCATCCCGATCCGCACCTTGTCGGGCGCCATGCCGACCACGTTGCTGACGATCCGCACTCCCTCCGCCAGCTCGATCAGCCCCACCGCGTACGGCGGGTCGAAGGCCGGGAAGGGCGGGTGGTGCATCACGACATACGAGAACACCCTGCCCTCGCCGCTCGCCTCGACCGGGTCCCACTCCGGCCCGCCGCATGCGTTGCACCCCGGCAGCCAGGGGAAGCGCAGTGTGCCGCACGCCCGGCAGCGCTGGACGAGCAGCCGACGCTGCGAAACGCCCTCCCAGAACCCGGCGTTGTCCCGGTTGATCACCGGTCGGGGCCGCCGTGGCTTCGCTTCCCGGGTCTGGCGTACTTCGGTTGCCCGGCGGGCCGCCGGGGCGTACTTGAGGATCCGGAACCGATGCGTCCCGGCGAGCTCGCCGTCCGCCTTGACGTCCATCCGCGTCGTGACGAAGTGCCCCGTCCCCAGCTTGGTCGTCTTTCGCTCCGACACCGACTCGATCACCGCGTCGAAGGTGATCTCGTCCCCCGGCCGCAGGGGCCGCAGATACTCCTGCTCGCAGTCGGTGGCGACCACCGACGTGTACCCGGCGCCGTCCAGCACGGCGAACAGCTCGTCGTACGCGGCGCTGCGCCCCGCATGGCCGGAGAGGCCGCCCATCGTCCAGGCCTGGAGCATGGCCGGCGGCGCGATGGCGTCCGGGCCCGCGTACGCGGGGTTGGTGTCCCCCATCGCCTCGCACCAGTGCCTGATCATCGGTTCGTTGACCCGGTCCCTGCCTACGCCCGCGACCGCGGCCGGCTGTCCCTCGTACGCCTTCAGCCGCTCGTACGAAACGCAGCTCGCCGTGCCGCCCGCGGACCCGCCCGAATCCGCCCGGCCCCCCGTGTTCACCGCCGCCCCCTGTGCATCCCGAGCCGCATCGTCGCGACGATCTCCCGCTGCACCTCGCTCACCCCGCCCCCGAAGGTGTTGATCTGCGCCGCCCGGTTCATGCGCTCCAGCTCGCCGTCCCCGAAGGCGCCAGGCGATCCGGACCGCACCAGGCCCGCTTCCCCCGCGATCTCCTGACACATGCGATACGCCTCGACCGCCGATTCCGTTCCCGCGAACTTCACGCCGCTCGCATCGCCGGGGGCCAGCCGGCCCGCCCCCACATCCCCCACCAAACGCCAGTTGAGCAGGCGCGTTGCCGCCAGCCGGGCATGCACCTCGGCCAGTCGCGACCGCACCCAAGGCGCGTCAATGCGTCGCTCGCCCGTCACCGGATCGGGTGCCCGCGCGGCCGCCAGTACCGCCTCGTACGCGTCCTCGGCCTGCATCCCCAGCGCGGCGAGCGCGACCCGTTCGTGGTTGAGCTGGTTGGTGATGAGCCCCCAGCCGCCGTTCTCGTCGCCGACGAGGTTCGAGGCCGGGACGCGTATCCCGTCGTAGTACGTCGCCGTCGTCGTCAGACCGCCGACGGTCTCGATCGGCGTCCAGGAGAAGCCTGGCGCGTCGGTCGGCACGAGGATGATCGAAATCCCGCGGTGCTTGGGCGCGTCGGGCTCGGTGCGGCAGGCCAGCCAGATCCAGTCGGCGTGCTGGGCGTTCGACGTGAAGATCTTCTGCCCATCGATCAGCCACTCTCCGCCCTCACGCACGGCACGCGTGCGTAGCGATGCGAGATCGGTCCCGGCCGACGGCTCGCTGTAGCCGATGGCGAAGACGATGTCGCCGCTGAGGATGCCCGGCAGGAAGCGGTCCTTCTGCTCCTGGGTGCCGTACTTCATGAGGGTCGGGCCCACGGTGTTCAGGGTCACCATCGAGACCGGGGCGCCCGCGCGGTACGCCTCGTCGAAGAACACGAACTGCTCGTCGGGACCGCGCCCCTGCCCCCCGTACTCGACGGGCCAGCCGAGGCCGAGCAGCCCGTCGCCGCCCATGCGGCGCAGTAGTCGCCGCCGGCCTGCCGCGTCCCCGGCGGGGGGCGGTCCGTCCGGCATCAGGTCCCGGAAGTACGCACGCAGTTCGGTACGCAGTTGCTGCTGGCGGACGGTGGGGGCGAGGTGCACGGCGGCGGCCTCCCGTTTCGTACCGGCAAGAGTTTCTGACTGTCCGTCAGATCCGCGGCCGATGTCAAGACCGACGACCAGGCGCCCGCGCCACCACATGCGGGCGAAGCCTCACCGCATGGGACGAAGCGATCAGGAACCGGCACGGGGGACGGATCACCCCTTCCCTTTATCGAACGCACGTACGAACATAGGAGCATGGCCACCACCGATCGGCATGCCACGACCCTGGCCCTCGCCCATGCCCTCTCCGCAGCCGAACGCGGACTGGCCGTCATACCGCTGTCCCGCACCAAGCTCCCCGCCCTGCGTTCACCGCACCGCTCGGACCCCGAACCGGCGCTCTGCCGCGGCGAGTGCGGACGCCCCGGCCACGGCGTGTACGACGCGTCGAGCGACCCACGACGCATCCGTGAACTCTTCGCCGCCGCCCCCTGGGCGACCGGCTACGGCATCGCCTGCGGACTGCCCCCGTACCACCTGATCGGCGTCGACCTCGACACCAAGTCCGGTACGGACTCCTCGGCCGCCCTGCGCGAACTCGCGCTGCGCCATCTCTTCACCATCCCGGACACCGTCGTCGTGATCACCCCCAGCGGCGGCCGCCATGTGTGGCTCTCGGGCCCGCCCGACGTCGTCGTCCCCAACTCCGCGGGGCGGCTCGCTCCTGGCATCGACATCCGCGGCGCCGGCGGATATCTCGTGGGCCCCGGCTCACGCACCGAACACGGCGTCTACAGCACCGCGCCGGGCACCGCCCACCTGCCCCCAGCCCCCTGCCCGCCCGCCCTTCTGCGGCTGATCACTCCCCCACCGCGCCCGCACCACCCGACGCCCCCGTCCACCGGCCAACACGGGCAGGGACTCGTCCAGTTCGTCCTCGCGGCACACGAGGGTCAGCGCAACACCCGCCTCTTCTGGGCCGCCTGCCGCGCGTACGAAAACGGCATCGGAGAGGAACTCGTCACCCCACTGGTCGAAGCGGCGATCCACACCGGCCTGACGGAACGGGAGGCCCGCGCCACGGTCGCCTCTGCGGCCCGGCTGACGGGACACCGTCCGTGAACGGCACGCGCGCGTGGTGACACAGACGGTCACCCCTACGCGTCGGTGTCGACCAGGTCGACCTGCGGCGCGAAGTGGGCCACCGCCCCGGCCAGCCGCTCCTTGTCCAGCTTCCAGCAGAGAACGGCCCGGCCGGACTGCATGACGTCGGCCGCGACACCCTCTACCAGCGAACTGTTGATGTGGCCGATGCAGCGACTGATCCAGCCGGCGCCCAGGCTGCCCGGCAACGGCGGCAGGCCAGGGCGCCGCTGCACACCGATGTACAGGTACATGTACCTGTACAGCACGACCGCCTCAATCTCGCTCCACGGCACGAGGGCGGTGGTGGAGCGGTACCGCGGCGGGACACCGCCGAGCAGGACGCCCTTCTCGTCCACGCGCAGAGCCACCGCCCGGCTCCGCGCCTGCAGGGCGACGAACAGCCCGCCACCGCCACTGATCACCAGCACGAGGAGGTACATGAGTGCGTCCCACGCAGAGACCTGGTTCTCCACCAGCTCTACGACCAGGGCCAACAAAACGGCGGCGCAACAGGCGAAGAGCGCGACGGCCAGTGGGGCGCTACGCCAGTTCCATCCGTAGCGGACCTCGTACTCCGGGGACTCGGCAGCCACATACAAATCATGACAAATAACCTTCACACGAGAGAAGAGGAACCAGGCCGCCAGGCACTGTCAGTGGCGGCGGTTAGCCTCCGGCACATGATCGAGACGAACGTTGACGACCGCCGATTCCCGCCTGCCCTGGCCGATGTGGCCAGGGTGGGGTTCGACTACGGCGAAGAGGGCGAGGGCGTCGACTTCGAACCGTACGACGCCTTCGACTCCGCCGAGGAGACCACCGACTGGCTGCGCCTCTGGACCGGCAACAGCGAACTGGACGGCGGGGCGTACCGGATCTTCGGACAGGACGGCGCCGGCGGACTCGCCGCCATATGGTGCGCGCGGCCAGGCCGGCCCCTCACCGAGCAGCCCGTGGTGTTCATGGGCTCGGAGGGCGAGTGCGGCCTGGCGGCCGGAAACCTGTCCGACTTCCTGTGGGTGCTGGCCGACGGCTTCGGCCCAAGGGAGGCCGCCCTGTACGCGGACCGCGAGGCACGCCCGGACGCGCCCCTCACCGAGCTCGCCGAGCGGCACGCGACCACCCCGCGCCGCTCCGCCCGGGAGATCATCACCGAGGCCCAGGCGGAGTTCCCGACCTTCATCGAGGACATCGACGAACTCTGCCGCTGACCGCCGCCGAGCCGGTCTGCATGCTGAGCCGGTCAGCATGCAGAAGGCATGCCCCCCCACCTGGTCAGGTGGCCGCGCGCGCCCCCGGCTCAGCCGTGGTAGCGGATGTACCCGTTGCCGTCGGCATCGTCTCCGCTCTTGGAGTACGAGTGGGCGTCCGAACCGCTCCCGGAGGGCTTGTACAGGTAGATCGTGTCGCGGTCGTTGTTCCACATGAAGTTGCAGTTGTCGCGGTAGACCACGTTGTTCTTGTCGGAATCGGTGCCGTTGCCTCCGCGGAGCTTCACGTAGTCGCCGGGCTGAAGGTAGTGGCTGGCGGTGAAGGTGAACCTGTTGCCGGCGGCGTCCTTGACGACGTAGCCCTTGAGATTGATGGTCGCCGAGGACGAATAGTTCTTGATCGTCAGGTACTCCTCGTCGGTGTTGCCGGAGGAGCAGCTGTTGGAGTCCCGGCCGGGCGCGTCGTACTGCACGCCGCGGATCTTCAAGGCCGAGCTGTACTCGGTGGCCTGAGCCGGAGCGGCGGCGAGAACGGCCAGCGTGCCGGCAGTGAGGACGGCGGCGATGACAGGGCGCTTACGCAAGAGAGATCCCCCTCGTGGTCTGGTGAAGATGTGTGACACGTGTAGGACTTGTGAATGTCCAACCTGGTTGGATAGCACATGCGTTCGCCGTCCGACTGTGGGTCGGCGCCGAGGGGGGATCGCATGGCTGGCGACCGGGAAAGCACGAAGTGACCGCGTTCAAGCGGTAACGAGATGATTTGCCTACGGCGCGTTCCAGTAGGCCCGGCCCTTCTGGGGCTTGGTGGGAGCGAAGAGTTGGGAGACGGTCACTGGTGTCAGCCCGCGTTCACGCAATCCGTCGATGATTCCGGGAACGGCGGGAACGGTACCCGGGTAGACGTCGTGCAGCAGGATGATCCCGTTGCGCTCGGCGCTGGCCAGGACGCGCCGTTTGATGAGGTCGGGGTCGTGGTCGCGATAGTCCTTGGCGGTGACGGTCCACAGAATCTGCGCGAGCCCGAGCGAGCGGCAGATCTCGGCCACCCGCTGGTCGGTACTCCCCTGGGGCGGGCGCATCAAGGACGGAGTGCGGCCGGTGAGCTGCTTGATTCGCTGCTGCACCAGGGTGAGCTGGCGGTGGATCTCCGCGTTCGAGACCTCGGTCAGGCGTGGATGACTCCAGCTGTGATTGGCCAGCTCATGCCCTTCAGCCGCTTGCCTGCGTACGAGCTGGGGATAGCGGGCCACGCCCTTCTGGCCCAGCAGGAAGAACGTGGCGTTCACGCGCTTGGCCTTGAGGATGTCCAGTAGGCGAGCCGTGTAGGAGCCGGGACCGGCATCAAAGGTCAACGCCACGCACCTGGCCTTGCGGCAGTCCACTGGATGGGGCTTGGACCAGGACAGGCTGGGTGACGGCTTCGGCTTCGGCGGGGCGGCTGCCGGAGCAGCGGCAGCCTTCGCTTCGGTGGTGGCGGGGTGCTGCGCCGTCGCGCAGGCGGACAAGACGGCAGCTGCGGCGATAGCGGTGGCGGTCTGCAGGAGTCGACGCATGATCACGAGAGAGACGCCTACCAGCCCCAGCAGCTTGGCGGTCCCCTGGCATCGCCATCACGGAGATTGCCAGCCGGAGGGGGTAGCTCATGGCCGCCAGGCGGTGGAGCGATGAATGTGACGCCGCCTCAGTTGTTCTCCGGTTGCCCTTCGCTGTGTGGGATACGGGCGAGCCGGGGTGAGACAGGCCGCATGCAGAAGGGGTGCCCCCTCGCTTGGGGACACCCCTTCTGACCTGCACAGTCTCTGACCTGCCAGCGGTGGGTGTGGGATTTGAACCCACGGTGACATCGCTGCCACGACGGTTTTCAAGACCGTTCCCTTAGGCCGCTCGGGCAACCCACCTCGCCCCGGCCACCTGGGACGGAGCGGCTACAGCCTACCTGTCACGGACATGGGGACGGGAGCGTCCCGCTTCCGGGACGCCACGGCTCTCACAAACCGGCGACCCGTGCGGCGCGGGGCCGGCCCTGCCGGCCCCGCCACCGTCGCGTCAGCTGTCGCCCTTGCGCTCGCCCAGGACCACGTCGACCGTGTGCTCCTTGCCGCCCCGCGTGAAGGTGATCTTGACGGTGTCGCCGGGCTGGTGCGTCCAGATCTCGCCGATCAGGGTCGGACCACTGTCGATCACCGAGTCGTCGAGCTTGGTGATGACGTCGCCGGGCTTGAGGCCCGCCTTGTCGGCCGGGCCGCCCGGGGTGACCGCGTCGGCGCCGTTGGCGCCCTCCTCGGTGATCTTCGCGCCCTCGCCGTTCTCGTCGAGGGAGACGGAGGCACCGATCACCGGGTAGACCGGCTCGCCCGTCTTGATCAGCTGGTTCGCGACGTTCCTCGCCTGGTTGATCGGGATCGCGAAGCCCAGGCCGATCGAGCCGGCCTGGCCGCCGCCGTCCAGACCGTTGCTCGCGGACTGGATGGCCGAGTTGATGCCGATGACCGCACCGCTCGCGTCGAGCAGCGGACCGCCGGAGTTGCCCGGGTTGATCGACGCGTCGGTCTGCAGGGCGCTCATGTACGACGGCTTGCTGGAGCCCGTGCCGTCGCTGGAGGCCACCGGGCGGTTCTTGGCGCTGACGATGCCCGTGGTCACCGTGTTCGACAGGCCGAAGGGTGCGCCGATGGCGATCGTCGCGTCGCCGACGGCCACCTTGTCGGAGTCGGCGAGCGGCAGCGGCTTCAGGTTCGAGGGGGCGTTCTTCAGCTTGATGACCGCGACGTCGTAGCCCTGGGCGCGGCCGACCACCTCGGCGTCGTACTTCTTGCCGTCGGAGAAGGTGGCGGTGAGCTTGCCGCCGCTCGCCGCGGAGGCCACCACGTGGTTGTTGGTGAGGATGTGGCCCTGCTTGTCGTAGACGAAGCCGGTGCCCGTGCCGCCCTCTCCGTCGTCGGCCGTGGCCTCGATGGTCACAACGCTGGGCAGCGCCTTGGCTGCGATCCCGGCGACCGAGGACGGGTCACGCTTCAGATCCGACGGTGTGTTCGAGGCGGAGACAGTGGTCGAGTCGCTCGCGGTGTCGTTGCGCTCCGCCGCCCAGTAGCCGACGCCGCCGCCGACGCCTCCGGCCAGCAACGCGGCCGCCAGCACAGCGGCGACGAGTCCGCCGCGCCGCCCGCCGGGCTTCGGCTCCTTGGGCTGGTACGTGGAGCCCCAGCCGGATCCGCCGCCGCCTCCGGCATACGAGGGGACGGCCGGCGGCGGGGGAGGCGGCCAGTCACCGGCGGCGGCACTGCCGTGCGACGCCGCGCCCCCGTGCGGCTCCGGGGCGCCCTGCCCTGGCGTGCCCTGAGCGGCGGGATCGCCGTACTGGTACTCCGGACCGTGGGCACCCGCACCCTGAGGGAAGGCACCCTGATCATGCGCGGCCTGCCCATGCGCGACCTGAGTCACGGTGTCGCCGTGCTGATGCGCCGTGGCGCCCGCCGCGCCCTGCCCGGACGTTCCGGGCGCCCCGCCGCCGGGCGTCGCGGATGCGACCGAAGTGGCGGGAGTTTCCACCGGCACAGGAGGTGCAGACGGGGCCGGGGGTACCGCAGTGCCCTCGTTCTCGGTGCTCACAGCTCTTCTCCTCGATCCACGGCTGTTCTTCTCGGTCGTACTCGGTTCGCCCAAGGGCACGATCCGGCACGGGCCAGCTGTGCAATTTGTATGCGGCCAGCTTTTACCAAGGGACGTCAGGGCACCATAAGCCGTTCCTGTGCGTCCGTTGCCATCCTTTATCCCGGATGAAACGGACGCATCCGGGGAGCATCCTCCAGCCGGACAGGGCGGCTCCACACCGCGTCTCTCGCTGACCCTCTCCGGGGCCGTCTCTGGCACGTCTACCCAGCGTCAGTGGCACCATGACGCGGTGACCTACGCACGACAGCACCTGATCGAGGTCGTCGCCCACCGCGGAGCCTCCGAGGACGCTCCCGAACACACCCTGGCCGCCTATAAGAAGGCGATCGAGGACGGGGCTGACGCCCTCGAATGCGATGTGCGGCTGACCGCGGACGGCCATCTCGTCTGCGTCCACGACCGACGCGTCAACCGCACGTCCAACGGCCGCGGCGCCGTCTCGGCGCTGGAGCTCGCCGACCTCGCCGCGCTCGACTTCGGTTCATGGAAGATGCAGCAGACTCCCGCCGGTGACCGCGGCTGGGAGGAGAGCCCGGACTGGGAGGAGCGCCCGGACCCGGACGACACCTCCGTCCTGACCCTGGAGCGGCTGCTCGAGCTCGTGGCCGACGCGGGCCGCCCGGTCGGGCTGGCCATCGAGACGAAGCACCCCACTCGCTGGGCGGGCCAGGTGGAGGAGCGGCTGCTGGGCGTCCTCAAGCGCTTCGGTCTGGACTCCCCACCCGCGTACGGGCCCTCGCCGGTACGGATCATGAGCTTCTCGGCGCGCTCCCTGCACCGCATCCGCGCGGCGTCGCCCACCTTGCCGGCCGTATACCTGATGCAGTTCCTGTCTCCGCGGCTGCGCGACGGACGGCTGCCCGTGGGGGTGGGCATCGCCGGGCCCGGCATCCGCATCGTCCGCAGCCACCCGGGATACGTCGCCAGGTTGAAGCAGGCGGGCCACCAGGTGCACGTCTGGACCGTCGACCAGCCCGCCGATGTGGAGCTCTGCGCCGAGCTGGGTGTCGACGCGATCATCACCAATCGCCCCCGACAGGTTCTGTCCCAGCTTGGCCGGAATTAGCCCCTGTTACACGGCACTAGGCCCCATTACAGGGAGTGCACCGGCGCGTTCGATCCGTATTCGATCGTGACGAGTGCGTCACAGGACGTGTATTGGCCGGTTTCCCATCGAACCCATTGGGGCATCCACACCGTGGCGTGGGGCGAAGGAGGTCTCGGGGGTGGCGTTGGTGGTGGCACAGGAGGTGCCCACGTCGTCAAGCATGGCCGTACCCCATGGCCCTGCGGGCGTGGGGGAAGCAAGACACCGGATGCGCGATCAGTTGCGCATAGGTGGCGTACCGGATTCGGTCATAGACGATGCAGTACTGATCCTTTCCGAGCTGCTCAGCAATGCATGCCGGCACGGCAGACCGCTGGGCGACGCCCTGGCCGGTGACGGGGACGTCAGGGCCGCGTGGAGCGTGGACGCAGGCGGCCGGCTGATGGTCGAGGTGACGGACGGCGGTGGTCCGACCCGCCCGGTTCCGGCCACGCCCTCGGTCACCGCACATGGCGGCCGCGGGCTCAACATCATCACGGCACTGTCCGACGACTGGGGCGTCCGGGACGACGCCCGCGGGGAAGTC
Organism: Streptomyces sp. NPDC002896; assembly: GCF_040295225.1. Classification (NCBI taxonomy): domain Bacteria; kingdom Bacillati; phylum Actinomycetota; class Actinomycetes; order Kitasatosporales; family Streptomycetaceae; genus Streptomyces; species Streptomyces sp. NPDC002896. The sequence goes on from NZ_JBEOVA010000037.1 coordinate 24,486, forward strand.
ACGGTGTGGGTGGTGGTCCATGGTGATGTGCACGGGCACCGGCGCGACGACTTCGCTGCGCGTATCGCTGCCCCACCGGTATCCGCCCTGCCGGACCTGGACTTCGCGGATGCCTTCGACGACATGGACTGACCGGCACCGCCCGCACCGGAGTGCGTGAATGGACCGACTTGCCCCGCTTGTGCCGCCGCCACGGCCGTCGTGCGGGCTGATCCCCGCCGCTGTCCGTACGAGCGGCTAGGCTCGCGCCCGTAACAGGATCAGCCGCTGGCGGGAGACACCCAAGATGGCCAAGAAGCGCAGTCAGACCCAGGCCAAGAAGGCGCAGATCACCAATGGCGCCCGCGCCACGGGCGCCGAGGGTGACGTGCCGGTGGTCGGAGCCCGCGAACCCTGCCCGTGCGGTTCGGGCCGTCGTTACAAGGCATGCCACGGCCGGGCCGCCGCACACGCGGTGACCGAGCTGGTGCACCGCCCCTTCGAGGGCCTGGCGGGCGAGGCGGACTGGATCGCGCTGCGCGAGCTGGTGCCGGCCGCGACCGTCGAACTGACCCTGAAGGACGGGCTTCCGGAGGGAGTCCCGTCGGTGACCCTCGCGACCGTGCTGCCCATGGCATGGCCCGCGCTGCGCCGCGACGACGGCTCCGTGCTGCTCGGCCTGCAGAACGACACCCCGTCCGGCGACATCAGCCGCGATCTCGCCGACACCCTGCAGCGCGCTCTGACCGCCGAGCCGGGCACGCCCATCCAGGGCCGCCGCGCCCCCTCGGACGGCCCGCGTCTGCAGGATCTGCTCGACCCGAAGGGGCCCTTCGAGCCGGTCGTGCACTCCGGTTTCGAGTTCTGGGTCCCCGACTCGGAGAACACGTCGCCGGAGGTCGCCGCCTCGCTGGAGCGGGCGAACGCCGCGGCGATCCCCACCGTGAAGCTCGCCGGCGTCGACGCCGCGTACTGGTGCGAGACCCCGGAGAAGAACCACCTGCGCTGGGTCATGCCGTATCCGGAGGAGCAGCTCATCGACGCGCTCGCGCGGCTGCATGCGGCCGGTGCCACGGGGCTCGGCGAGGGCACGCGCCTGGTCGGCTCGTTCCGTGCGCACGGGCTCACGGTTCCGGTCTGGGATCTGCCCTCGGGCGTCTCGGCGGAGGACGTCGAGAAGCCGGCGGCCGAATTCGCCGAGCGTTTCGCCGGGGCGCTCGCGTCCGATGCGCCGCTCACGGCTGACGAGCGCCGCGCCCGCGGTGGCCTCACCAATCGACAGGTAACGCTCAGCTGACGCACAGCTGCCCGAACAATCAACCGGGAATCCTTGGATCGGCCGTGACTCCTGTCACAACTCCGTTCAAAGACAGGTAATTCGGCGCTCGAATCCACGAGATCGAATTTGCGAATAGCCGATCTCTTGTTACCGTTCAATTGAGCCCGGTTGCTGGTGCATCCCCCGTCGCCAGCAACCGGGCGCTTCCATGTCCGGGCACCGGACCTCGGACACTCTGTGCACGCCGCGGCTCCGCCCCGGCTGTCTCGTGCCCCAACCAGCCTCATGATCAGGCAGGTTGATCGCTGCCGGAGCGCAGCAGCAGCGGTCCGGCCTCGGGACTCCCCGAGGCGGCGCTTGTCGCCGCGAACTCCGCCACCGCCGCATAGGCCGCCGCATCCCCCGTTGTGCGCCCCCGCGGTGTTTCGCACGCGCCGGGTTCGTCTCCGACGGTCACCGTGCAGTGCATCTGCACCGTCTGCCCGTCCGGCACCATCAGTGACAGTACGGAACTGGCCTCCCGCCCGTTGACGTTGCGGTAGTACGTGCGCGCCCAGGTGTGACGTCCCTGCGTCAGCACGCGGGTCTGGGCCTCGATGCCCTCGGGCGAAGAGAGTTCGGGACCGCACCGGGCCGCGGCGGCCGCTTCGGTTTCCGCAGCTGTCCGGGCGGCTTCCGCGGCAGGCACCGGTCCCGAGCCGCCCGTCGCGTCCTCGTGCACAGGGCCCGCCGACGCTCCGGTCAGCGGCAGCAGAGCGGTTACCGCCACAAGGACGGACACCACGATCAGACGAGGGGGCGGGCGGCGCTTCCGGTGGCCGGGGGAACGCCTCCGGAGATCCGGGGAGCGCCCCCCGGGGAGACAGAGCATGGCCCGAAGATAACGGCGGTTCGCACATGCACAGTTCGCCGCGCGCCGGTTGCCCCTACAACTCGGGCGCGCTCACACCCGTACGAGTGAGGGCCTCCACCACGGTGTCCACGACGGCCTCGACGTCGGGCACCCAGGGGGCCGCGGAGCCGGGAAGCGGGGCGCGCTCCCAGCGGACCTCGCCCTGGCCGGTCACCGACGGGGGCAGTGGCAGATAGCCGCCCTCTCCGTGGAAGCGGAGCGATCCCGGCACGTGGTCCTTGGCGTACAGCAGCTCGCCGAGCTGCTCCAGGGAGTACGGCGCGACCAGCAGGAACCAGCGCTCCGGGGTCGCGACGACAGGGCCGAGGCGCACCTCCCTGCGGTCGAGCTCCGCGAGGGCACGGGCCGCCGCGGGCGCCGGCAGGCTGACCGCGCACGGGGCACGGCCTCCGGTGGCGAGCACGATCGGCGCCTCCGGCCGGTTGGTCCACCACCAGCGCACCATGCGCTCGTCGGTGGTGGCGGCAAGGAGCGGGGGGTCGAAGGGATGAGCGCCGGGCACCGTGCATTCCGGGTCCGGGCAGGCGCAGAGGGCACCGCCCCGCGTCCGGAGCCCCACGCCCGGGAGTACAGGCCACTGCCATGCGGTCGCGAAGGTCAGGGCCGCGCTGATCAACTCAGGCCTGCCGTTGGTTCGCCTGGAGAGGATCCTGCGTCGCCTTCCGAGGATCTCGCGCATGAGCGCTCGTTCCTTTCCGTTGAACGCCGAGGGTCACGTCACACCATGTGTGCATCACTTACTGTGCGTACAAGCAGGCGCATCACACCCCAGCCCGAGGCAGGGGGAAACCCCGATTAGCCGCTGCAGCCAAGCGTCGGCTGCGTCCATTAAAAGCATGGCGTGGGGTGGCGGCGCCTGGCGTTTGCCGTCGCGCGTGGTTCTCGCCGCCTCCACCACGGGAGGATGGGGTCACGGTCGTCGGTGGTTAAGACGCCCGGCTCCGGCGCCAGGTTCCGGGACGGTCCCAACTGCCCCTGGCCTTCACCGAGTACGTACCCATCACAACCGCGATGACGCTCCGTCGAACGGAACCAGTCGACCGCAATATGCCGTTACCTGGGGCAATTTTTAGCCAAGTTCATACCGTTGCCAGCATCTCATGGACACCACGAATCCCAGCAGGACAATGCTGGACATCCCCTCACGAGTGCGTGTAGATGTGGAGACACTGCTAGCGGCGCAGATTGACATGGGGGTTTGCGATGCTATTGGGCAATACGCACCGTCCCGGAAGCCGGACGCCATGAACGCCCCGCACCTTCCGAAAGTGGCTGGAATCGATTCAACGGTTCCACCACCAGCACACACTGTCGCGCCCGCATCCTCCGCATCGGATTCCCCCTCCGCCGCTTCCCACAGCGATCCCTGCGCCGTGCTCCAGGACCGGCTCGCCGGCTGGGTCTCCGACCTCACCACGCTGCACGAACTCACCGAGCGGCTGGCCCGCACGGCGTCCTTGGACGGCGCCCTGCACGAACTGCTGGACGCCGGAGCCGCTCTCGTCGGCGCCCGCCGCGGTCTCGTCGTCCTGGAGCCGGCCGACGGCCGCGGCCCGGACACCACGATCGGCCTCGGCCTGGGCCGCGCCGATCTCGGCCACATGGAGACGGTGCCGCGCAGCTCCACCTCGTACGGCCGGATTCTGGAGGGGCTGCCGGGCGGGGATGCCGAGATCGCGCACCCCGATCTGTTCGCCGAGGAGGAGCTGGATCCGCGCCACCGCGCGGTCGCGGCGCGCCTCGGCTTCGCCGCGAGCTACACATTGCCGCTGGCCACGGATGGGGCGGGCCTGCTCGGCGCGGTGGTCTGGCTGTACGACGAACCGGCCGAGCCCGTCGAACGGCAGCGGCACCTCGTCGGCCGCTATGCGCACTACGCCACCGAGCATCTGGCCCGGCTGCTCGAACTGGAGCGGGCCCGCTCGACGGTGGCGACCATCACCGGCGAGCTGCTGCCCACCCGGCTGCCCCGGGTCGCGGGAGTGCATCTCGCCGCCCGCCATCGCACGGGCCCGCGCGGCGGGGGCGACTGGTACGACGCGCTGCCGCTGCCCGAAGGCGCGCTCGGGCTCGCCGTGGGCTCCGTCACCGGTTCCGGGCCGAGCGCGGTGGCGGCGATGGGGCGGCTGAGGGCGTCCCTGCGGGCGTACGCCGTGATGGAGGGCGAGGATCCCGTCGCCGTACTGTCCGATCTCGAGCTGCTGCTGCGGCTGACCGAGCCGGCCCGGAGCGCCACCGCCCTGTTCGCGTACTGCGAACCCGCGCTGCGCAAGATCACGCTGGCGGGGGCCGGGCACAGCCCGCCGCTGATCGTCGGCGAGCGGCGCACGGAGTTCGTGGAGACCTCGCTGTCCGCGCCGCTGGGAATGCTGGCCTGCTGGGAGGCGCCGAGCGTGGAAATCCGGCCGGAGCCTGGAGAAACGGTGCTTCTGTGCACCGACGGACTGCTGCACCGCACCGGTGATCCGATGGACCGGGCCTTCGCGCGGCTGCACGCGGCGGCGGCGAGCGTGCCGCGGCTGCTGCGCCAGGACCCCGGCGGCATCGCCGACCATGTGCTGCGCCAGATGCTGCCGGGCGGGCTCGCCGAGGCCGACAGCGAGGAGGACGTGGTGCTGCTGGCGGCCCGCTTCGATTGAGCCGCTTGAGTGGGCTCGAGCCCCCTCACGTCAGAGTGCCTCGTGACAGGTCCTTCGGCCCTGGGCGCCCTTACCTGCGGCCGTACGATGGTGAGGTCCCCTCTGCTCTGGGGGTACCTCCCAGGCCCTTAAGGCACTGGGGGGAACAACCGAGAGCCTGGGGGAAGGTCCAGTGCCGTATCAAGGAGGATGACCGTGGCCGACGAGCTTCCGGAGGCTTTGGATTCCGCTGCTATCGCAGCGGAGCCGGAGACCGACGCCGAAGAGCCGATCAAGCAGCGCAAGAACGGCCTGTACCCGGGCGTTTCCGATGAGCTCGCCGAGAACATGAAGTCCGGCTGGGCCGACACCGAGCTGCGCGGCCTGCAGCCGATCGCCCAGGCCGAGCACACCGCCCGCCGCCGCGCCGCGCTCTCCGCGCGCTTCCCGGGCGAGCGCCTCGTCATTCCCGCGGGCAATCTGAAGACCCGCTCGAACGACACCGAGTACCCGTTCCGCGCCTCCGTCGAGTACGCGTACCTCACCGGGAACCAGACCGAGGACGGCGTCCTGGTCCTGGAGCCGACGGCCACCGGCCACGAGGCGACGATCTATCTGCTGCCGCGCTCCAACCGTGAGAACGGCGAGTTCTGGCTGGACGGCCAGGGCGAGCTGTGGGTCGGACGGCGCCACTCCCTCACGGAGGCCGGGCAGCTGTACGGCCTGCGCGCCGCCGATGTGCGCGAGCTGGCAGGCAAGCTGCGCGAGGCCACCGGGCCGGTCCGGGTCGTGCGCGGTTACGACGCCGGGATCGAGGCCGCCCTCACCGACAAGGTGACGGGCGAGCACGACGAGGAGCTGAGGGTTTTCCTCTCCGAGGCCCGCCTGGTGAAGGACGAGTTCGAGATCGGCGAGCTGCAGAAGGCCGTCGACTCGACGGTGCGCGGCTTCGAGGACGTCGTGAAGGTCCTCGACAAGGCCGAGGCGACCAGCGAGCGCTACATCGAGGGCACGTTCTTCCTGCGCGCCCGCGTCGAGGGCAACGACATCGGCTACGGCTCGATCTGCGCCGCCGGCCCGCACGCCTGCACCCTGCACTGGGTGCGCAACGACGGTCCCGTGCGCTCCGGCGAGCTGCTCCTGCTGGACGCCGGCGTGGAGACCCACACCCTCTACACGGCCGACGTCACGCGCACGCTGCCGATCAACGGCACGTACACCGAGATCCAGAAGAAGATCTACGACGCCGTGTACGAGGCCCAGGAGGCCGGGATCGCGGCCGTGAAGCCGGGCGCCAAGTACCGCGACTTCCACGACGCCGCCCAGCGCGTGCTCACCGAGAAGCTGGTCGAGTGGGGCCTCGTCGAGGGCCCGGTCGAGCGCGTCCTGGAGCTCGGCCTGCAGCGCCGCTGGACCCTGCACGGCACCGGCCACATGCTCGGCCTGGATGTCCACGACTGCGCGGTCGCGCGGACCGAGACGTACGTGGACGGCACGCTGGAGCCCGGCATGTGCCTGACCGTCGAGCCCGGCCTGTACTTCCAGGCGGACGATCTGACGGTGCCGGAGGAGTACCGCGGCATCGGCGTCCGCATCGAGGACGACATCCTGGTGACCGAGGACGGCAAGCGGAACCTGTCGGCGGGGCTGCCGCGCCGCTCCGACGAGGTCGAGCTGTGGATGGCGAAGCTCAAGGGCTGAGCAGCACGTTCGTATGAGGTGGCCGGGCACTATGGGGGTGCCCGGCCACAGTCGTACCCGGGGTTCGGGGTACGGCCCTGCCGGTCACGCGGGGGAAGGCATGACCGGCAGGGAGTTCAGGAAGAGCGCGCCGGCCAGCAGGCCACCGCTGCCGCGGGGGTGCAGATCGTCGTCGCGCAGGCCGGCGTCGAACTCCACGAGCGCCGCCCGGCCCTCGTCGGTGGCGGTTCCGCCCGCCTCGAGCACCTCCCGGGCTCCCGCCTGGACACGGCGCAGCCCGTGCGGGCCCGCGGTGTACAGCAGACCGGTGTCCTGGAGTGTGGACATCACGGTCAGCAGGGCGTCCAGCCGGGAGTAGGGCCCGTCGGCGCCTGCCCTGGCCAGCGCCTCCGACGCGCGGCGCACGTGCGGGAAACCGGCGCGGGCCTCGCCGCGTGCGCCCGCCGCACCGTATTTGGCGGAGACGGTCGAGCCCACGGACGGACGGCGCGGGGCGCGGCGGTCCGGGTGGGCCGCGATGCGCTTGGCGGTCGCCATGATGTCGCGCGGTACGGCCCGGGGCTCCAGGGCGGCCGCGGCCACCAGCAGGCCGAGCGTCCACAGCGCCCCGCGGTGGCCGGCGCCCGCCAGCCGTGCCGAGCGCTCGGTGGCCCGGCCGATCGCGCCGAGCTCCTCGCGGAGGGCGCGGCCGGGCTCACCGATGCGGCGCGCGGCCGCCGCCATGGCCGCGAGGCCGGGCGCCAGCGCCTTGGCCGACCAGCGCAGAGCGCTCAGGTCCTGGCGGGTGGCGAGTGCCTCGAGGTCGCGGGCGTCGGGCAGTCCCGGCTTGGGGGTGAGCCGGAGCTGCTCGATCAGCGCGTCCACGGCGGCCGCCGCAAGCGCCTCGTCCTTGCGTTCCATGACAGTTTTCATACGGTTACGCGTTTCACTACGGCTACGAGGAGGTGGACGCGGAGGCGCTGGGCGCGTCACTCGGGGCGTCGCTCGGGGCACCACTGGGAGCGTCACCCGGGGCGCCGCTCGGGGGCGTGCCGCCGCCACCACCGCTGCCCGCGCCGTCGTTCTCCGCATCGGGGTCGATGCCGAGGGTGATGAACCCCTTGTAGCCCTTCGACGGGTCCTTCTTGTGCACCGGCTTGAGGGTCAGCAGCCCGCTGGACGCACCCCCGCCGTCGTACACCATGTCGTCGTCGAGCTTCGTGTAGGAACCGGAGTGCTTCGAGTACGGCTCCAGCGCGAAGATCGCCTCGGCGGCGTCGTCGTCGAAGAACAGCTGGCCGGTGTAGTTGACCTTGCCGCCCTCGTACGTGCCGTCCTCCTTCTCGCCGCCGGTGTGCACCTTGACGTGGATGTGGCAGGTGCGCGGCGTGTACCAGCCGGGGAAGATCGTCTCGAACTTGACGACGCCGTCCTCGTTCGCGATCTGGTAACCGCGAAGGTACGTCTGGTCGTTGGCGGTCGAGCCGTCCTCGCTCTCGGCCGGGGCGCTGCCGCCCGGGTTGGCCGTCGTGTAGCCCGAGTAGTAGCCCCAGGCGTCGCAGTGCCAGATCTCGACTGCCGCTCCGGCGACCGGCCCGCAGGACTCGGTGGTGTCCTGGACGGTGATGCGGAGGGTCAGCGGGACGCCCGCCTTGCCCTCGGTGATGTCCTTCCGCACGAGGGCGCCGTCCAGGTAGTACGGCCCTTCGGTGACGCTGGACATCAGGACGCACTGCCCGCTGGACGTGCTGGACGCTGTGGCCGATGCGGTGGACGTGGCCGAGTCGCTCACCTCGTCGGCGAAGGCTCCCTGGTACCCGGCGAGCGCGAGGCCGCCGGCTCCGGCCACGCCGCCGCCGACGGCGAGGGCACGGCGTCTGGTGATGGACCTGTCAGTGTGTTTTCCCGTCATATGACGGGACGCTAGGGACGATTCCTCGCAAGGACATTGGCGCAAGCTGTGGATGTCCTAGGTGCCGATGGGGCCGGACCTTCAGCTGTTCCCGGGCTACACCGACATCAGCGGCGCGTCTTCCCGCCACTTCAGGGTCTTGTCGAAGCTGACCACCGCGCCGCCTCTGCCCGGCATGTTGCCGAACTGCACATGATCGGCAAGCTCCCGGATGAGGCACAGCCCTCGGCCGTGCTCGGCGTCGCCCGGGGCCGGGCGTGCCGGTGGGCGGGCACGTCCGGCAGGGAATCCGGGGCCCGAGTCGGCGACTTCGATGCGGCATTTCTCGCCGTCGAGGTAGGCCGTCACCCGGTACGCCCCCGACGATCCGCCGGGGGCTGCTCCCCCTCCGTGCTCCACGGCGTTGGCACAGGCCTCGCTCAGAGCGACGGATAGATCGTAGGAGATATCGGGGTCCACGCCTGCGGTCTCCATCGTCCCGATCAGCAGGCGCCGGGCGAGCGGCACGCTCGCAGCTTCACGCCGCAAATGGAGGGACCACCACATGCTCATGCTCCAGCCTCCTGGCTGCGGCTCGACATACCGATACGTATTGCCACAAGCGCACGAAGTAAGCACAGGGTTGACGTGAATGCCGCTCAGACGGCGGATGCGGCGGCTGGGCAGGCCGGTGTATGGCGGGCGGGCTGGAGGCGGAGCCACAAAGGATCATTCCTTACATATCGTGAACTTCCGGGCGTGGCGTGACCTTGCGGACCTGCCGTACGGAGCGGTCAGGGCCAGTGGGATGATGGCTCGGCCATGACTGCCCCCCGCCAGCGCACGGCGCACGACGGAGTCGATCTCCGGATCCTCAGGGCCGCGGTGTTCACCGCGGTCTGCGTCGCGCTGTCCGCGGCAGGCCATGTGCTCGCGTCCTGCGACACGCTCCCGCTGTGGGCGCTCGGGGTGGCGTTCCTCTCCGTCTTCGCCGTCGCGGCGCCGTTCGCCGGGCGCGAGCGCGCCCTGCCCGGTATCGCCGCGGTGCTGGCAGTGGGCCAGGTCGCGTTGCACACGCTGTTCGGCTTCGCCCAGGGCGGTGTGCAGACCGCCGCGGGTGTCGCCGGCGCGTCTTCGGCGGGCTCGGGGTCGTCGTCGGCGGTGACCGATGCCGCCCTGGTGGAGCGGGCCGCACGGCTGGTGTGCGGCGCGGGGGCCGCGGCGATCAGCCCGGCCCAGGCCCAGCGGATCCTCTCGGGCGCGGGCCTCGAACCGGTGCAGTCCCTCCACCACCACACGGCAGCGGCGTCCACGGCCACCGGCTCCACAGCCTCGCTGCTGCCGTCCCTGCCCATGCTTCTCGGGCACGTGCTCGCGGCCGTCGTCGCCAGCTGGCTGCTGCGACGTGGCGACCTCGCACTGGGGCGCCTTGTGCGGCTGTCCGCGCACGGAGTCGCCGAAGCGGCGCGCGTACGGTCACTGCGCCGCGCCCTCGCGCTCGTACGCGCCCTGCTCACCGGGCTCCCGACGGCGCCCGAGGCGGGTCCGCGTGCCCCGCGCACCGCGCTGCTCCGGCACCCGAAGCCGCGTATCTCCGCACTTCAGCACACGGTGATCAGGCGCGGGCCGCCGTCCGCGGCCGCGTTCCTTCTCGCTGCCTGACACGCGCACCACTCCACTCGTCGGAGGAGGTGCCGTGCGGCACGCGCGCGTGCCCATGGGCGCGCCACTTCCTCACCATCGACAACACCGCTGAAGTGGAGTGTTCTCCTACATGAAGCCTCTGAAGGTTTCCCGGCTGTCCGTCGTCGGCGCCGCGGCCGGCTCCGCCGTCCTGCTGCTCTCCGCCCCGGCCTTCGCGCACGTCAGCGTGCAGCCGGAGGGCGAGGCCGCCAAGGGCGGCTACGCCGTCATCGACTTCAAGGTGCCGAACGAGCGCGACAACGCCTCGACGACCAAGCTCGAGGTGAACTTCCCGACCGACCACCCGCTCGCCTCCGTGATGCCCCAGCCCATGGACGGCTGGAAGGTCGAGGTCACCAAGTCCAAGCTCGACAAGCCGCTCGAGATGCACGGCGAGAAGATCACCGAGGCCGTCACCAAGGTCACCTGGACCGCCGACGGCAAGGGCATCGAGCCGGGCTACTTCCAGAAGTTCCCGCTCTCCGTCGGCCAACTGCCCGAGGACACCGACGAGCTCGTCTTCAAGGCGATCCAGACGTACTCCAACAAGGAGGTCGTGCGCTGGATCGAGCCGCAGCAGGAGGGCCAGGAGGAGCCGGAGAACCCGGCGCCGGTGCTGGAGCTGTCGGCGGCGACCGACAACCACCACGGCAGCAGCTCGGACTCCACGGCCGCCTCGGACGACGCCAAGTCGGACTCGGGCGCCACCGAGACCACGGCCGCCTCCGCGGACTCCAGCGACACCACCGCACGCGTCCTCGGCATCGTCGGCATCGCCGTGGGCGTGGCGGGCGTCGCGTTCGGCGTGCTGGCCGGTCGCCGGCGCACCAGCAGCTGATCACGGACCGGCGGCTGCGCATGCCTCTCGTGTGCCGAGCGCACGGCGAGCGGCTGGGCAGCTGAGCAACCTCCCGGTGGGCACGGGGTCGTGCCGACGAGAGCGGAACGACCCCGGTGCCCACCGGACACCTCACATCTGGGACATTTTCCTATGCGCAAGAACACCCTCCTCGCCGCCGCGCTGCTGGCCACGGCAACGCTGACCCTCTCCGCATGCGGCAGCGGCGACGACGGCAAGAAGCCCGTCGCCGAGGTGTCCGTGGAGTCGGGCAGCTCGGACAAGGCCGCGACCGTGCTGGACAAGCCGTTCACCAAGCCCGACCTGGTCCTCACCGACACCCACGGCAAGAAGTACGACCTGCGCGAGCAGACCAAGGGCCGGCCGACGCTGATCTACTTCGGCTACACCCACTGCCCCGACGTCTGCCCGCTGACCATGAGCAACATCGCGGTCGCCAAGAAGGCTCTGCCCAAGGCCGAGCAGGACAAGCTGCGCGTCGTCTTCGTCACCACCGATCCGGAGCGGGACACCCCGTCCGCGCTCGCCAGCTGGCTCAAGGCACAGGACCCCGACTTCATCGGCCTGACCGGGGACTTCCCCACCATCCAGGCCGGCGCACGGCAGCTCGGCATCTCCATCGAGGCCCCGCACAAGGACAAGAACGGCAAGATCATCTCCGTGCACGGCACCCAGGTCGTCGCCTTCTCCCCGAAGACCGACGGGGGCTATGTCCTGTACGGCGAGGACGCCACGGTCGACGACTACACGAAGGACCTGCCGAAGCTGATCAAGGGCGAGACGCCGTGAGGCGCGGGTTCCGCACGAGGGTCGGCGCCGGCGGCCCGACGGTGTTCGTGGCCGGCGGTGCGCTGGTCGTCGCCGCCGGGCTCGTGCTCGTCGGCTGCGGCTCCGGCGACGGCTCGGCGCAGACGGCCGCGGCCTCGAAGAAGCCCGATCTGAAGGTGAGCGGTGCGTATATGCCGGTGCCGCCGACGGCCGACATGGCCGCGGGGTACTTCACCGTCACCAACTCGGGCGGCGCGGACGAGCTCACCTCCGTCACCAGCGACATAGCCGCCGACGTCACCCTCCACACCACCGACGGCGGGGCGATGAAGGAGCAGAAGTCCTTCGACATACCCGCCGGGGGCAGGCTCGACTTCGCGCGTGGCGGCAACCACGTGATGTTCGACGAGCTCACGCACAGGCCGAAGCTGGGCGAGAAGGTCTCCGTCGAACTGCACTTCGTCAAGTCCGGCACCATCACCGTTGAGGTGCCGGTGAAGGACGCCACGTACAACCCGTCAAGCCAGCACTGAGACGCAGTCAGAGGGACGGAGAGTCCATGAGGTCCATCGCTCCCCGCTTCGGGCATCTTCTGATGCTGCTGCTCGCCGTGACGGGCGCGCTCCTCGCCGGTGCCGCGCCCGCCTCCGCGCACGCCGCGCTGCTCGGCAGCGACCCCAAGCAGGGGGCGGTGGTCGCCACGGCGCCGAAGCAGGTGTCGCTCACGTTCTCGGAGGACGTGGCGATGTCGGACGGCTCGATCCGGGTGCTCGACCCGGCCGGCAAGCGCGTCGACACCGGCGAACCCGAGAACCTCGGGAGTGACGTCTACAGCGTGAAGCTGCACTCGGGGCTGCCCGACGGCACCTTCACCGTCGCCTACCAGGTGGTGTCTGCCGACAGCCACCCGGTCTCCGGCGCCTTCACGTTCTCCGTGGGCGCGCCGTCCAAGACCTCGGTCGCGCTGGGGGACGAGACGGCGGGCGGCGGTGTCGTCGGCGGGCTCTATAACTTTGCGCGCTATGTGTCGTATGCCGGGTTCATCGTCATGGTGGGCGGGGCCGCTTTCGTACTGGCCTGCTGGCCGCGCGGCGCCGGAGTACGGGCGGTGCAGCGGGTCGTGGTCTCCGGCTGGCTCGCGCTGACGGCGGCCACCCTGGCGATGCTGCTTATGCGCGGCGCGTACACCGGCTCCGGGAAGCTCGCGGACGTCTTCGACATGGGGCAGCTCGGCACGGTTCTGCAGACCAAGACGGGCGCGGCACTCAGCTCACGCCTGCTGCTGCTCGCCGCGGCCGCTCTGTTCATCGCGGTGCTGTTCGGGGCGTACGTCAGGCATGAGGAGAACCACGACGGTGAGGCGGCCGCGGAGGGTGAAGCGGCCGGTGGCGGAGGTGCCGACCGGCTAGGCGAGACCGACAGCCAAGGCGAGACCGACAGCCGAGGCGAGACCGACAGCCGAGGCGAGACCGACAGCCGAGGCGAGACCGACAGTCAGAAGAGCGACCTCGCCTTCGGCCTCGCCCTCGGCGGCGCCGTCGTCGCGGCGGGCCTCGCCGCCACCTGGGCCATGGCCGAGCACGCCTCGACCGGCATCCAGACGGGGCTCGCGATGCCCGTCGACGTGCTGCATCTGCTGGCGGTCGCGGCCTGGCTGGGCGGTCTGACGACGCTGCTGGTGTCGCTGTACCGCGCGCCCTCGATCGAGGCCTCCGCGGTGCGCCGCTTCTCGCGCATCGCGCTCGGCAGCGTCACCGTGCTGGTGGCGACCGGCATCTACCAGTCGTGGCGCCAGCTCGGCTCGTGGTCGGCTTTCACCGATACGGCGTACGGGCAGCTGCTGCTCGTGAAGATCGGGCTGGTCGCGGTACTGGTGGGCATCGCCTGGATCTCCCGCCGCTGGACGGCGCGGCTCACGGACGCACAGGGTGTGGACACCGAGGACGGGCTGGAGGTCGAAACTCCCGCGAAGGCCGCGTCCGCACACCGTACGAGCGAGCGCGTCACCGTGCCGGCCGAGGGACCGGGGTCCGCCAAGGAGACAGCGGCCGACGGCCCGGGCAGCCCGGCCGCCTCGAGCAGGAAGGCGGACAGCGACACCGCACGCGCCGCCCAGCTCGCCCGCCAGCAGGCCGCCATGGCCACCGCACGCAAGAAGCGCATCCGGGACGCCGATCCGCACCGCTTCGGCCTGCGCCGCTCCGTGCTGGCCGAAGCCGGCGTCGCCGTGGTGCTGCTCGCGGTCACCACGGTGCTGACGTCGACCGAGCCGGGCCGTACGGAGCAAGAGGCCGCACGCGCCACCAGCGCCGCATCCGAACTGAGTGGCCCCGTCTCCCTGGACATTCCGTTCGACACGGGCGGCGAGGACGGCAAGGGCACCGTGTCGCTCGATCTGACACCGGGCCGGACCGGCAGCAACGAGATGCATGTCTATGTGAAGCGCCCGAACGGCCAGGCCTTCGACATTCCCGAGGTCAAGGTGTCCTTCACGCTCACGTCCAAGAACATCGGACCGCTGCCCGTCACCCCCGACCACCTCCTCACCGGGCACTGGAGCGCAAGCGGGGTGCAGATCCCGATGGCGGGCGACTGGAAGGTCGCCGTGACCGTGCGTACCTCGGACATCGACCAGGTGACCGTCAACAAGACCGTGAAGATCGGCTGAACATCATGCCTGACCAGTCCATTTCCCGCCGACGGCTCCTCGGTACGGCCGGGGCCACCGGCATTGCGCTGGGCGCGGCAGGCGGTGCCGCCGGGTACGCCGTGGCGTCCTCCGGGTCCGATGGGGGCTCGAGCGGCACGACCGCCGCGGCTCTCACCTCCCTCGGCTCGGAGAAGGTGATGTTTCACGGGAAACATCAGCCAGGCATCACGACGCCGATGCAGGCCCACGGCCATCTCATCGCGTTCGACCTGGTGGCGAGTGCGGGCCGCCAGGAGGCGGCCGCGCTGCTGCGTCGCTGGTCGGCGACGGCTGAACGGCTCATGGCGGGCGAGGCCGCGGCAAGCAATGACACCGACGTCGCACGCGATGCCGGGCCCTCGTCCCTGACCGTCACCTTCGGCTTCGGCTACACCTTCTTCTCCCGCACGGGCCTGGAGAAGCAGCGTCCGGCGGCCCTCGATCCGCTGCCGGACTTCTCCTCGGACCATCTCGACAAGGCGCGCAGCAACGGCGACCTGTGGGTGCAGATCGGCGCGAACGACGCACTCGTCGCCTTCCACGCACTGCGCGCCGTCCAGACGGAGGCCGCAGGCGTCGCACGGGTCCGCTGGCAGATGAACGGCTTCAACCGCTCGCCCGGCGCGACCGCTCGCCCCATGACGGCCCGCAATCTGATGGGCCAGATCGACGGCACGAACAACCCGAAGCCGGCAGACGCCGACTTCGACAAGCGGATCTTCGTGCCCGCTTCCGGCGATCCGTCCTGGATGGCGGGCGGCTCCTACGCCGTCGTACGCCGTATCAGGATGCTCCTCGACGACTGGGAGAAGCTCTCCGCCAAGGACCAGGAGAACGTCATAGGGCGGCGCAAGTCCGACGGCGCGCCCCTCACCGGCGGCGGCGAGACGACCGAGCCGAAGCTCGAGAAGACCGATGCCGACGGCAATCTCGTCATCCCGATCAATGCGCACGCCCGCATCACCCGGCCCGACCAGAACGGCGGGGCCGCGATGCTGCGCCGGCCGTTCTCGTTCCACGACGGCTTCGACGCGGACGGGGTACCGGACGCGGGACTGCTCTTCATCTGCTGGCAGGCGGACCCCCTGCGCGGCTTCGTACCGGTACAGCGCAAGCTCGACCGCGGCGACGCCCTGTCGCAGTTCATCCGGCACGAGTCGAGCGGCCTCTTCGCCGTGCCGGGCGGCGCGCCCAAGGGCGAGTACGTGGGGCAACGGCTGCTGGAGGCGTGATCGGGGCGGGGTCGGAGGCGGCGCGCGGAAGCCTCTGTGGCGGCGGGCATTAGGGTGACGGTATGTCCGCCACCCGCTACACGTATCTCGGCCCCGCAGGCACCTTCACCGAGGCCGCCCTCCGCAAGCTCCCGGAAGCCGCCACGCGGGAGCTCGTGCCCATGGTGAGCGTGTCGGCAGCTCTGGACGCCGTACGCGCCGGGGAGGCCGCAGCCGCGCTCGTGCCGATCGAGAACTCCGTGGAGGGCGGCATCACCACGACTCTCGACGAGCTCATCGCGGGCGAGCCGCTGATGATCTACCGCGAGGTGCTGCTGACGATCACCTTCGCGCTGCTGGTCCGGCCCGGCACGCAGCTGGCCGACATCAAGACGGTGACGGCACACCCGGCCGCGCAGACGCAGGTCCGCAACTGGCTGGCGGCGAACCTTCCGGACGCCGTGTGGGAGTCGTCCGCATCGAACGCCGACGGGGCGCGGCTGGTGCAGGAGGGCCGCTACGACGCGGCCTTCGCGGGTGAGTTCGCGGCGGCGACGTACGGCCTGGAGCCGCTGGTCACCGAGATCCACGACGCGGCGAACGCGCAGACCCGCTTTGTGCTGGTCGGCCGCCCCGCCCGGCCCGCGGCCCCGACCGGGGCGGACAAGACGTCGGTGGTGATCTGGCAGCGCGACGACCACCCCGGTGCACTGCTGGAACTGCTCCAGGAGTTCGCGGTACGCGGGGTCAACCTGGTGCTGCTCCAGTCCCGGCCGACCGGCGAGGGCATCGGGAGTTACTGCTTCGCGATCGACGCCGAGGGGCACGTCTCGGACCCGCGGGTCGGCGAGGCCCTCATGGGGCTCAAGCGGATCTGCCTCAAGGTGCGGTTCCTCGGGTCGTATCCCCAGGCCGATGTCTCACCCCAGGACGTGCGGGGGCTGCGGCCCGGGACGTCCGACGGCGACTTCGCGGAGGCGTCGGACTGGCTGACGCGCTGCCGGGACGGGCGGTTCTGACCGATCCGTCGGATCCGACGGATCCGACGGAAGAGTTATCCACCGGTACTGCCTACGGTCCTACCTGCAGATTTTCCTCATCCACAGCAGTTATCCACAGGTTGGCTTCTCGACCTGGGGACAAGTCGACAACGAAGTGCGATACGTGCGACACAGTCGACAAATCGCTCTCCATCCCCCAAGTCCCTCCACCCGCACCCACATCACCTGTCGTCCACCCGTTTCACTTGATCAACTCTTTGGGGTGAGCTATTTCCACCCGAAAGTGGACCCGCGGGCGGTTTGAGCCGGGAATCCGTCGCCCCAGTTGCGGCTTTCGGAATGATCACTTCCGGCATCCACAGATCTTGCACACAGGCTGTGGATAACTTTTCGGGGCGTGGATTCCTGTGGACAACGGGCCCTCAATTGCCGCCCGTCGCAAGGGAGTCGAGTCAAGGCGCCGCATCACCTCTGCCCCGATTCAGGGAATCGCGCCCCTTTTATTGACGGTACGCTGCGATGTCGCCTCCCCGGCGCACATCCGCCCACCCCAGCCCGAATTCCCATTCCGGCATATCGCTCATAACGCGCATACCCAGATATCGGTTCGTGAGCGGGAAGCGCACACCGGTAGCCTTGCTGTGTGATTGACCTTCGCCTGCTTCGTGAGGACCCCGACCGTGTTCGCGCCTCCCAGCGCGCCCGTGGAGAGGACGTCGAGCTCG
Source organism: Streptomyces sp. NPDC002896 (assembly GCF_040295225.1). Taxonomy (NCBI): domain Bacteria; kingdom Bacillati; phylum Actinomycetota; class Actinomycetes; order Kitasatosporales; family Streptomycetaceae; genus Streptomyces; species Streptomyces sp. NPDC002896. The sequence continues at coordinate 41,782 of NZ_JBEOVA010000037.1, forward strand.
TCGACGCCCTGCTCTCCGCCGACGAGCGGCGCAGGTCGTCCGGCGTCCGCTTCGACGAGCTGCGCTCCGAGCAGAAGTCCCTCGGCAAGCTCATCCCCAAGGCCTCCGGCGACGAGAAGCAGGAGCTGCTGAAGAAGGCGGGCGAGCTCGCCGCCGCCGTCAAGGCGGCCGACGCCGAACGGGACCAAGCGGCTACCGAGACCCAGGAGCTGCTGCTCAAGCTCGGCAACCTCGTGCACCCCGACGTCCCGGTCGGCGGCGAGGACGACTTCAGGCTCCTTGAGGAGCACGGCACCATCCGTGACTTCACGGCCGAGGGCTTCGAGCCCAAGGACCACCTGGAGCTCGGCACGACGCTCGGCGCCATCGACGTGGAGCGCGGCGCCAAGGTCTCCGGGTCGCGCTTCTACTTCCTCACCGGTGTCGGCGCGCTGCTCGAGCTCGCCCTGGTGAACGCCGCGATCGCCCAGGCCACCGCGGCCGGCTTCACGCCGATGCTCACCCCGGCGCTGGTCCGCCCGCAGTCGATGGCCGGCACCGGCTTCCTCGGCCAGGCGGCGCAGGACGTCTACCACCTGGACGACGACGACCTCTACCTGGTCGGCACGTCCGAGGTGCCGCTCGCCGCGTACCACATGGACGAGATCATCGACGCCGACCGGCTGCCCCTGCGCTACGCGGGCTTCTCGCCCTGCTTCCGCCGCGAGGCCGGCTCGCACGGCAAGGACACCCGCGGCATCTTCCGCGTGCACCAGTTCGACAAGGTCGAGATGTTCTCGTACGTCGCACCGGAGGACTCGGAGGCCGAGCACCAGCGTCTCCTCGAGTGGGAGAAGCAGTGGCTGACCTCGCTGGAGCTGCCGTTCCGCGTGATCGACGTGGCCACGGGCGATCTGGGCTCCTCGGCCGCCCGGAAGTTCGACTGCGAGGCCTGGATCCCGACGCAGGGCAAGTACCGCGAACTGACGTCGACCTCGGACTGCACCGAGTTCCAGTCCCGCCGCCTGTCGATCCGCGTCCGTGACGGCAAGCAGATCCGCCCGCTGGCGACGCTCAACGGCACGCTGTGCGCCGTACCGCGCACGATCGTCGCGATCCTGGAGAACCACCAGCAGGCCGACGGTTCCGTGCGGGTGCCGGAGGTGCTGCGTCCGTATCTGGGCGGACGAGAGCTTCTGGAGCCGGTCGCCAAGTGAGCGCTTCCGCTGCTCCCTCCGCCGTCCCCTTTCCCTACAAGCTGGTCGCCACCGATCTCGACGGAACGTTGCTGCGTTCCGACGAGACGGTGTCGGCACGCACGCGTGAGGCGCTCTACGCGGTCACCGCTGCGGGCGCCGCACACATCGTCGTCACCGGCCGGGCCGTGCCCTGGACCCGGCACATCCTCGACGACCTCGGCTACGAGGGCCTCGCGGTGTGCGGCCAGGGCGCGCAGGTCTACCACGCGGGCGAGCACCGTCTGCTCACCTCAGTGACCCTGGACCGCCGGGTCGCCGGACTGGCGCTGGCGAAGATCGAGGCGGAGGTCGGCCCGCTGGCGCTGGCCGCGAGCCGCGACGGCATCGACGGCCAGGTACTGGTGGGCCCCGGCTACCAAACGCACGACGGTCCGCTGCCCTACGTCCCGTTCACCGATATCGCCGATGTGTGGTCGGCACCGCTGAACAAGCTGTACATCCAGCACCCGGGGCTCACTGACGACGAGCTCGCCTCGGTGGCTCTGCAAACCGCGGGCGATCTGGTGGGCGTGACGATGGCCGGCGAAGGCATCGTCGAACTGCTCCCCCTGGGCCTGTCGAAGGCGACCGGCCTGTCCTTGGCCGCCCGCCGCCTGGGCGCCCGGCCCGCGGACACCATCGCCTTCGGCGACATGCCCAACGACATCCCGATGTTCGCCTGGGCCTCCTACGGCGTAGCCATGGCCAACGCCCACCAGGAACTGAAGGCAGTGGCGGACGAGGAAACAACGTCGAACGAGACGGACGGCATCGCCGTGGTCCTGGAACGCCTACTGACGTAAGCCGTTCCACTGTGGGCAGGCGTTCCGCAGGGCGATGGGGGTCCCCCTGCTCTGGGGGTACCTCCCAGGCCCTTAAGGCACTGGGGGAGAAGCCGAGAGCTTGGGGAAGGGTGGGCACAGCCCACGATGTACGCCAACCCGACGTACAACGTCCACAGGACAACAGAGAACCCCGCCAAATCACAGCGAAGCGTCTCGCGGAGGATGCGCGGATCGAACGCGCGCGGGGGTCACCCCGACCACGACTTGCTGTTGATCAAACACAGCGCAAGCCGGTGCCTTCCCACTCGGCCAATCCTCCGGGTGGGCGGCCCGCGCGAACGAATCGCGCGCTCGAAGCGGCCGCCCCGGGCAACTCCCGCGCGGCGGCTCCACGGAGTGCAGTGACTACTCCGAAGCCTGCCGCGGGCTGCCCTGCCGGGAGCTCGACGGACTACTCATGAACATCGTCGCGCTCCTCTCCCAGATGATGGCGCCAGTGGCGGCGTCGTGGACACAACTACTCTGCCGATACGAGAAGTTGGCCGCCACCTATTTTTTTCCGAACCGACCGAACCGACCGAACCGACCGAGCCGACCGCCTAGCCCCTGCGCCACCTACGCCGCCGCGCCCGGCTCCAGAACCACCCCGCCGGAGGCTCATCGGTACGCCACGGCTCCGGCTCCGGCGGCTGGTTGCGCCAGCGGGCGGCGAGCATACGTGCGCGGGCCGACGGCTCGGACGCTCCGGCGGACCGTATGAACGCCTCGTCGAGGACGACGGCGTCCCAGTCCTCGCCCGGCGGCTCGCCCGGCGTACCCTCCCCGGCCCGCCGCTCGGGCTTCGGTTCCGATGCCATCGTGGCTCCTTCCTGCATGGCGGAAGCGCTCGCCTCCCACCCAGTGTCCGGGCGGGAGGGTGAAAGCGCCGTCAAGATCGCCGTCAAGACCGCAGAGATCGCAGAACCGGCACGTGCGCGCCCCGCGTCACTCCTCCCCGGCCAGCGTCAGCGTCCGCAGCTTCTGCCCCGCGTACCAGGTGGCGGCCACCGTGACGCCCGCCAGCAGAACCGTCGCGAGCGGCAGCCCGACATCCGAGGTCACCAGCTCTCCGCCGGCGACCTTCTGGGCCACCGCGAGCGACCACTGCTGAATGCTGAGGGTGCGCGCCCCGGCTACCAGCGACCCGAAGAGGGCCTCCCAGACGAGGGCGTAGACGAGTCCGAAGACCACCGCGTGCCGGGTGACCGTGCCGAGCAGCAGGAAGACCGCGGCGTACGCGATGGAGGCGACCAGCGCCGCGACCGTGTAGGCGACGGCGATCTGCTGGCCGTTGCCGTTGAGGATCAGTCCGGCGACGAATGTGGGGATCGCGGAGAAGACCATGGTCACGGCGATGGCGACGATCAGCTTGGTGAAGATGATCGTGGGCCGCTTGACCGGCTTGGCGAGCAGATAGACCACCGAGCCGTCGTCGATCTCGGGTCCGATCGCTCCGGTGCCCGCGATGACACCGATGATCGGCACCATCGTGGCGAGCGCGAACCCGCCGAGCACGTCGGAGGCGATCTGGTCGTCGGCGCCGGTGAGGGCGCGTACCGCCCCGGCGATCACGATCAGCAGGGCCGGCAGCGCGAAGAGGATGAGGGCCCGGCGGCGGCCGAGCAGGGCCCGGTAGGTGAGCCGGGCGACTGTGGGGTCGTACATCTTCGGCCTCCTACGCCGCGACAAGATACGAGAAGACGGACTCGAGGGACTCGTCGGACGGCGAGACCGTGAGCAGCCGGATGCCGTGGTCCCTGGCCACGCGCGGCAGCAGCGCGGTGAACCGGCCGAAGTCGACGGCCTGGATACGCAACGCGCCCTCCGCGACGTCCACTTCGATGCCCGCGGTCGACGGATCGGCGATCAGCGCGGCCGCGAGCGCGCGGTCGTCGCTGGAACGCACCAGATAGCGGTGCGGGCGGTCGGTCATCAGCCGGCGGATCCTGCGGAAGTCACCGCTCGCCGCGTGTCGTCCGGCGACGATCACCTCGATGTGGGAGGCGAGTTGCTCGACCTCCTCGAGGATGTGGGACGAGAACAGGACGGTGCGGCCTTCGTCGCCCATGCGCCGCAGCAGGTCCATCAGCTGCATGCGCTGGCGCGGGTCCATGCCGTTGAAGGGCTCGTCGAGCAGCAGCACGGACGGCTCGTGGACCAGCGCGGACGCCATCTTGACGCGCTGCCGCATGCCCTTGCTGTACGTGGAGATCTTGCGGTCCTGTGCGTACTCCATCTCGACCGTGGCGAGGGCCTTTTGGGCGGCGCGTTCGTTCAGGCCGTGCAACTCGGCGTTCGCGACGACGAATTCGCGGCCGGTGAGGAAGTCGTACATGGCTTCGCGCTCGGGGACGATGCCGATCTGCCGGTAGATCTGCTCGTTGCGCCAGATCGGCCGGCCGTCGAGGGTGACGGAGCCGGTGGAGGGGGCCAGGAAGCCGCCCATCATGTTGATGAGTGTGGATTTTCCGGCGCCGTTGGGGCCGAGGAGGCCGGTGACGCCGGGGCCGACGGTCATCGTGATGTCGTTGACGGCCACCACGTTGCCGAACCAGCGTGAGGCGTGGTCGATGTCGATCGTCGTCACAGTCCGACCTTTCGGTAGCGGCGCATGAGGATGCCGTAGCAGCCGGCGATGAGGCCCAGGACGACGAGCAGGTAGACGACGCCCGCGCCGGTCGAGGGGCCGTCCCCTCCGGGGAAGGCGGATGTGGCGCCCAGGAAGGCCGTCTGCACGCCGCCGATGAGCGTGATCGGCGAGAAGAGCCCGAGCCAGCCCACCGCACCGTCGCTGCCCTGCATGTGCGCGATGGCCTGGAGGGTGGAGACCGCGCCGTACGAGATGGTCAGGACCGCGATCACGGCCGCGATGCCGAAGCCGCGGCGGGGTGTGACCGCCGAGATGACGAGACCGATTCCGGCGAAGAGCAGCGACAGCAGCGCCACCGAGACCAACCCCTGCAGAAAACCCACTGTCTGATCCGAGAAGTCAAGTTTGGCCAGCAGCGCCCCGATGTAGAGCACGAGCAGCGGCGCTGCCGTGAGGACGAACAGGGCGGAGGCCATCGCCCCGTACTTCGCGAGGACGTAATCACCGCGCTCGATGGGGCGCGAAAAGTACAGCGGGACCGTCTTGAAGCGCAGGTCCCGCGAGACCGACTGGGGACCCTGGGATGCGATGTAGAGGCCGATGACGGCCTGCATCACGATCGCGTAGCGCGTGTAGTCGAGCGGCAGGTCCTTGAGCTGGGTCGCGACAGTGACCGCAATCATGATCGCCGCAGGCACGCACATCACGCCGAAGAGCAGCATGGGCAGCACCTTGGACTTGGCCGAGCGGCCGAGTCCGTACGCGCCGCGCAGGGACTGCGAGAAGAGCGACCGGCGGGCGTACGCACGGCCCAGACGGGGGCCGTCGTAGTTGCGGTAGCCGATGTTGTGGATCCGGGTCTGCTCACTTGTGCCCGTGAGGGGCTGCTCAACCGCCATGGTGGACCGCCTCCTTCCGCTCCCTGTCCGTGTCCGTTTCCGTGTGCTGCGCCTGGTCCGGCCGGAACACCTCTGCGATGTGGTGCCTGCGCTGTTCCATGCGGACAAGACCCAGGCCGAGATCGGCGACGAGGTCGCGCACGAGGTCGTACGTGTCCTCGCCCTCGGCGGTGAGCAGCAGCGTGTGCCCGGCGCCCGGCAGACCGTCTCCGGCGCCGGTGGCCACCCCGCGCGCGTGCAGCGCGTCACGCAACGCGCGCGTCCCGTCAGGGTGTTCGTCGTTGTCGGTGACCTCGATCGCGAGGGTGGTCGTCATCTGCGTGAAGTCCGTGGTGGAGCTGGAGCGCAGCAGCTTGCCGCCGTCGACGACCACGACGTGGTCGCAGGTGCGCTCCAACTCGCCCAGCAGATGTGAGGTGACGAGGACCGAGATGCCGAAGTCGGTGTGGATGCGCCGGATCAGGCCGAGCATGTCGTCGCGGCCGACGGGGTCGAGGCCGTTGGTCGGCTCGTCCAGAAAGACCAACTGCGGGTCGTGTACGAGTGCTTGGGCGAGCTTGACTCGCTGCTTCATGCCGGTCGAGTAGCCACCGATGGGTCGGTAGCGCTCCTCGTACAGGCCGACGTGGCGCAGCGTGTCCGCCGTGCGCTCGCGGGCCGCGGTGGGCGGCAGACCGGACATGCGCGCCATGTGGACGACGAACTCGGTTGCCGAGACGTCGGGTGGCAGGCAGTCATGCTCGGGCATGTAGCCGACGCGCTCGCGGATGGCGGCGCCCTTGGTCGCCACGTCGAGTCCGAGCACTTCGGCGCGGCCCTCGGTGGCGGGGGACAGACCCAACAGGATCTTGATAAGTGTGGACTTGCCGGCCCCGTTGGCTCCGACGAGTCCGGTCACACCGGGCCCGATGTCCACGGAGAGCCGGTCAAGCGCGGTCACCCTCGGGAACCGCTTGCTCAGGCTTTCGGTCGCGATCACAGTCACGCTTCGAAGCTAGTGGCGCAGCTCAAGGCGGTCGTCAGACCAGGGGGTTGGTCGGTGGTCAGACTTCGGTAGTACGGGCCCGTAGGGGTCCCCCTCAGGTCCCACTGAGGCGAGTTGAGGAATGAGTTGGGCATACCGACTAATTCTACACATACTTCGCACTCGATATCATAACCCACTAGATCAGTGGATCAGTTGTCCAATCAGGCGTCAACACAGCTCTCCGACGGCAAAGTTGATCAAACATGTTGATCCCTAAGGCCAGTTGTCCACAGGTTCTCCAATTTCCCCTGTGGATAACGCAGTTGCTTGTGGATCAAACATGCGAGCCGGAAAGGCTGAGTCAAAACCGAGTGCGCGCCGAGCCGCCCGACGGGCACGCTGGCCGGATGGACGAAAGACGCACCGTGAAGGTGTCGAAGTACCTGGCGAAGCACCTGCGGCATCAACCGGAGAGGATCGGGCTCACTCTCGACGAGGGCGGCTGGGTCGAGATCGACACCCTGATCGCCGCCGCTGCCACGCACGGCTTCCGCCTCACGCGGGAGGAGCTCGACCACGTGGTCGCCGTCAACGACAAACGACGCTTCGCGATCGAAGGCAGCCGGATCCGCGCCAGCCAGGGACACACCGTGGACGTCGACCTGGGACTGCCCCCGGCGACGCCGCCCGCCTATCTGTTCCACGGCACCGTCGCCCGTAATCTGCCCGCCATCCGCGCCGAGGGACTGCGGCCGATGAACCGCCACGACGTGCACCTCTCCGCCGACCGGGAGACCGCGATGCGGGTCGGCGCCCGCCGCGGCCAGCCCGTCGTGCTGTCCGTCGACGCGGGGGCCATGCACCGCGACGGACACGTGTTCCGCGTCAGCGCCAACGGCGTATGGCTCACCGCGGCGGTCCCCCCGGAATACCTGCGGTTTCCAGCACCGCACTGACGGCATCGGTCCTGCTCGAAGGCGGTCCCGGCCGCTCCCGCACAAGGTCCGGCAGCACTCACGCTCCGCGCCCGCTTACGCTCTGAGGCATGAGTCTGCGTCTGAGCACAGTGATCCTTCCGTACCGCCGCTGGCACGATGGCGCCCGCGCCACCTGGCAGCAGGCGGAGGAGCTGGGCTTCCACGCCGCGTACACCTACGACCACCTCTCCTGGCGCACCTTCCGGGACGGGCCGTGGTTCGGCGCGGTGCCGACGCTGACCGCCGCCGCGGCCGTCACCGAGCAGCTGCGCCTGGGCACGCTCGTGACCTCGCCGAACTTCCGGCATCCGGTGACGCTCGCCAAGGATCTGATCTCGCTCGACGACGTGTCGAACGGCCGCATCACGCTGGGCATCGGCGCGGGCGGCACGGGGTTCGACGCCACCGCGCTGGGCCAGGACCCGTGGTCGCCGCGCGAGCGGGCGGACCGTTTCGCCGAGTTCGTCCAGCTGCTCGACACGCTGCTCACCGAGGACGGAGCGGACAGCGTGTCGTACGAGGGCGCGTTCTACTCCGCGTCCGAGGCCCGCAACATACCGGGCTGCGTCCAGCGGCCCCGGCTGCCCTTCGCGGTGGCCGCCACCGGCCCGCGCGGGCTGAAGCTCGCCGCCCGCCACGGCCAGGCATGGGTGACGACGGGAGACCCGAAGCTGTTCGAGACGGGCACCCCCGAGCAGTCGCTTCAAGCCATTCGCGGACAGGTCGAGAAGCTGAGCACGGCCTGCGAGGCGCAGGGCCGCGATGTCGCGGAACTCGACAGGATCCTGCTCACCGGGTTCACCCCGGACCGTCCGCTGGACTCCTTCGACGCCTTCGTGGACTTCGCGGGCAACCACGCGGCGCTGGGCTTCACCGAGATCGTGATCCACTGGCCCATCCCCGAATCGGACTTCGCAGCGGACCAGAAGATCTTCGAGCGGATCGCCACCGAGGCCGTCCAGCAGCTCGGCTGACGGGCCCGGCGGTCTGCCCGTCGGCCGGCCCGGCGTGCGAGAAGTCTCAGATGTGCGCCCCAGCGCACGGCCGTGCTGGCATATGCGCGACACTGGGGGGCGTGACCTCAGCTACCGCACGGCCCCGGACCCCGGCCTTCTCCGTACCGCCTCGGCTGATCGCCACAGACCTCGACGGCACCCTGCTGCGCGACGACAAGTCAGTCTCCGAGCGCACCATCGCCGCTCTCGCCGCCGCCGAGGCCGCCGGGATCGAGGTCTTCTTCGTCACCGGCCGCCCCGCACGCTGGATGGACGTCGTCAGCGACCACGTCCACGGGCACGGCCTCGCCATCTGCGGCAACGGCGCGGCGGTGGTCGATCTGCACGGTGGCCCCGGCAGCCACCGCTTCGTCAAGATCCGGGCGCTCGAGCCGGCGAGCGCCCTCGACGTGGTGCACACGCTGCGCGCCGTCGCACCCGGCACCTCGTTCGCCGTCGAGCGGACCGGCGGGCTGCACCACGAACCGACGTATCCGCCCCTGCACCTGGACCCCGGCGAGAGCGTCGCCCCCGCCGAGAAGCTGCTGGCCGACGACAGCGACGTGGCGGACCAGCCCGTGCTGAAGCTGCTCGCGCACCACCCGACCCTCGTCCCGGACGAGTTCCTGACGCTGGCCCGTGCGCACGCGGCCGACAAGGCCGCGATCACCCGCTCCAGCCCGAGTGCGCTGCTGGAGATCAGCGGCCCCGGCGTCTCCAAGGCCAGCACGCTGGCCCTGTGTTGCGCGGAGCGCGGCATCTCACCGCAGGAGGTCGTCGCCTTCGGGGACATGCCGAACGATGTGGAGATGCTCACCTGGGCGGGCACCTCGTACGCCATGGGGAACGCTCATCCGGACGTGCTCGCCGTCGCGTCCGGCCACACGGTCGCCAACAACGAGGACGGCGTGGCGATCGTCATCGAGGAGATCCTGGCCGAGATGTAGGGGCGACTTGTCGGGGTCAGGAGCGGCTGGACGGCCGCGGTCGTCCCGGCGTCACACCCGTCACGGCCTGAGCCGCACCCCGCGCTCCTTGAGCCACCGTTTCGGATCCACCTCGGAGCCCCAGTTCGGCGTGAGCCGCACCTCGAAGTGGAGGTGCGGCCCCGTGGAGTTCCCGGTCGTCCCCGACTGCCCGACCCACTGCCCGGCCCGCACCTGCTGCCCCTTGGTGACGGTGACGGCGGCGAGGTGGGCGTACTGCGTGTAGTAGCCGCCGGAGTGCTGCACCACGACCTCGATGCCGAAGGCGCCGCCGCACGAGACGCTCACCACACTGCCCGCGCCCGCCGCACGCACCGGCGTGCCGATGGGCACGGCGAAGTCCTGCCCGGTGTGCCGGTGCGCCCAGTGCTGCCCGACGCTGTCGAAGCCGGCGGAGAGCCTGTACGACTTCACCGGCGCGACCCACGCGCGCGTGGCGCGCGTTTTCCGCTGCTTGAGCCGTACGGCTTTGCGGCACTTGCCCGTCGCAGCCGACCGGTCCGCCTCGCCCTGCAGCTTCCATCGCGCCCGGTCGAGCTTCTGCGCGATGTCCCGCTTCAACTGCGCCAGTTTTCCGTTCCGTTCGGCGAGGGCGCGCCAAGCCGCGGCGGCCTTCTTCTCGTCGGCCGACAGCCGGGCCTCGGCCCTGCGGCTCTTCGAGACCGCGTTGTCGACGGCGAGGTCGGCCTGCCATACGGCCTGCTGACCTCGGATCAGGTCCTCGGGACTGTCCGCGAGCAGCAGCTGAGCGGTCCGCGGGAGCCCCCCGCCACTGCGGTACTGGGCGCGGGCGATCCGGCCGAGGTCGCCGTGCAACGCCGCGATCTCCCGCCGTTCCCTGGCGAGCAGCCCCTCGAGCTTCCGGGCCCTGGCCTCGTGCGCCTTCGCCGCGCGCCGGGTCGTCTCGTACTGCTGGGCGGCCGCCGATGCGTCCTCGTACAGCTGTGCCACCTCGGCGCCGGCGCTCGGGCCGCCCGAGTCGCCCGGGCCACCGGGGTCGGGCGCAGCCGCAGCCGGCCCGGCCGCGAGGGCGAGCAGTGCACACAGCAGCACCGGCACACGGTGTGGGCGGCAGTGAAAGAGGCGCATGAGCATGAGTCGGATCGTTGTCCGCACATGCGGGCAGGGCCCGGTGCAACGCGTGCACGAGGGGGCACCGATGACCCGTACGGGCGAGACCGGTACCGCCGAACAGGCCTTCTCTGGCCACTCCGCCCGTCCGCCTGGAGCCCCAGCAGGTCAGCAGGCGGGTCCGCCCGGGTCCCAGCTCAGCAGGTGGGTCGCCTGGAGCCCCAGCAGGTCAGCAGGCGGCCTGCCACACCACCGTCGTGCCGCCCCCGTCGTCGCCGATGCCCGGCCCGTGCCAGCTGTCCCCGCCCAGCGACTCGGCCCGCCGCTTCAGGTTCTTCAGACCGCTGCGGCGGCCGCCTTCCGGGATGCCGACCCCGTCGTCCGAGACGCTCAGGCGTACGCCCTGCCGCCCGTCGGGGAGCGTCACACCGGCATCGACGACGACCTCGATACGCGAGGCCCCGGAGTGCCGGAACGCGTTGGAGAGCGTCTCGCGCAGCGCCGCGACGAGGTTCTTGCCGGTCATCTCCCCGACCACCGCGTCGACGGGGCCGGCGAAGCGGTACGAGGGTTTGAAGCCGAGCGGCACGGCCGCCATGTTGATCTCGCGCACCAAGCGCGTGCGCAGGCTCGAGGGCGCCTCGGCCGGGCCCTGCTGCAGGGCGAAGATCGCGGTGCGGATCTCCTGAATCGTGACGTCCAGTTCGTCGACCGCCTTGCTCACGCCCTCCTGCACCTCGGGCACGACGGACCTGCGCTGGGCGCTCTCCAGCATCATCCCGGTGGCGAACAGGCGCTGGATGACGAGGTCGTGCAGATCGCGGGCGATCCTGTCCCGGTCCTCGTACACCGCGAGCCGTTCCCGGTCGCGCTGCGCCTCGGCCATCATCAGCGCAAGGGCGGCCTGCGAGGCGAACTGGGTGGCCAGGGTCCGCTCCGTCTCGGTGAACGGCTGGGCTCCACGCGCGCGTGGCGTGACGAGACCGCCCAGGACTCGGCCTCCGCTCTGCAGCGGCAGCATCATCATGGGCCCGTAGTCGCGGGACAGATCGGTGATCAGACGCGGGTCGGTGGCCGCGTCGTCCACGAACACCGCCTTGCCGTCCAGGAGTTCGGCGACGGCTCTGCTCTCCGGCGGGACGACCGCCCCCAGGAGGCTCGATGCGTGCTCCGAGGAGACAGCGACGATCTCCAGTCCGCCCTCGTCCGCGGGCAGCGACACGATCCCGGCTGCCGAGCCGGACAGCCGACGGGCCTGTTCCGCGACCACCTGCAACGCGTCCTCCGCATCGCCGCCCGACAGCAGCGCGGTGGTCACGGCGACGGAGCCGTCGATCCAGCGCTCGCGCTGCTTGGCGGCGTCGTAGAGCCGGGCGTTGCCGACGGCGATGCCGGCCTCGGTGGCCAGCACGCGGACCATGTCGAGGTCGTGGACGCTGAACTCGCGCCCTCCGCGTTTCTCGGCCAGATAGAGGTTGCCGAAGATCTCGTCCTGGACGCGGACGGGAACGCCGAGGAAGGACCGCATCGGCGGATGGTGGGGCGGGAAGCCGTAGGAGCGCGGGTCGGCCGTGAGATCCGCCAGCAGCACCGGCTCCGGCTGGTGGATGAGCGCGCCGAGCAGTCCCCTCTGCCCGTCGGGAAGCCGGCCGATCAGTGCGGCTGTGGCTTCGTCGACGCCGTAGTAGACGAAGTCCGCCAGCCCGTTGCCGTCCTCCGCGACGACCCCGAGAGCGGCATAGCGGGCGTCCGTGAGCTCGGCGGCGGTCTCGCAGATGCGGTCCAGCGTGCTGTGCAGCTCGAGTCCGGTTCCGACGGACCGCATGGCCTCGAGGAGCTGCGGCAGCCGTGCGGTCAGCTCGGGCGACAGCCCTTGCAGAGTCCGGGCCGCCGGGGCGACGGCATCGCTAGGGGGCGGCCCGCCGTGGGGGTCGGGGCCGGGGCCGTCCGGGCCTGGGCCGGGGGTGGCTGCTGCTGCCATGCCATGAGCGTAATTAGTCCCTTTTGCGGCCGAAAGTCGGACGGCTTTGCGGGCGAAGCCGGTCGGCTCGTTTACGGGGGAGCCGGTCGGCTCGTCCCGCACTGACCGTGCCTGGCACGGTCAGTGACCGATGCGCCCGGCCGCCCCCGCCGTCGCCATCCCATCCCTGGGCTCCGGCCTCGCCATCGTCAGGCCCTCCGTCGCGTCCTCCCGCTCGCGCATCCGCCGCAGCGGTCCGTCCACCGCGGCCAGTGCCGCGTACTCGCCGCGCTGCACCGGCCGCCCCTCCTCCAGCACGATCACCTCGTCCACGGACTCCAGACCGGCCAGCCGGTGCGTGATCAGCAGCGTCGTCCTGCCCTCCGTCGCCGCGAGGAGATCGGCGGTGAGCGCGTCGGCCGTCGGCAGGTCGAGGTGTTCGGCGGGCTCGTCGAGTACGAGGACGGGGAAGTCGGCGAGCAGCGCGCGGGCCAGCGCGAGGCGCTGCCGCTGCCCTCCGGACAGGCGAGCCCCGTGTTCGCCGACGAGCGTGTCGAGCCCGTCGGGCAGTGCGTCGGCCCAGTCGAGCAGACGGGCCCGTTCGAGGGCCTCGCGCAGCTCCGCCTCGGTCGCGTCCTTCCGGGCCAGCAGCAGGTTCTCCCGTACCGAGCTGTCGAAGAGATGCGCGTCCTGCGCGCACAGCCCGACGAAACGGCGCACGGCGTCGCCGTCCAGGGCGCGGGCGTCCGTGCCGCCGAGCGTGTACGTCCCCGCGCCCCCGTCCAGGAACCGCAGCAGCACCTGCGCGAGCGTCGTCTTGCCGGACCCGGACGGCCCGACCACCGCGATCCTGCGGCCCCGCTCCAGGGTCAGATCGAGGTCCGCGAGCGCGTCGCGATGCTGACCGGGGTAGCGGGCGCGCAGTCCGGTGACCCGCAGCGGGAAGGGCGTCGCCGGAGCCTGCCGCGGCTGCTCCGGCTCCTGTACGGGCACGGGCGCGTCCAGCACCTCGTGGACCCGCTCGGCGCTCTTCTTCACCCGCTGCCGGTACTGCACGGCCAGCGGAAGCCCCAGCACGGCCTCGAACGCGGCCAGCGGCGTGAGCACGACGACCGCCAGCGCCACTCCACTGAGCCGTCCGTCGTGGACCGCCTGCGCGCCTGCAAGAGCGCAGGCCACCACCGTCAGCCCGGAGGCCAGCGCCGTCAGACCGTTGCCGAGGGCGGTGGCGGTGGCGGCGCGGGAGGCGATCCGGGTCAGCACGGTGTCGGCCCGCTTCACGTCGGCGGTACGGGCGGGCAGCGCACCGGCGACGGTCAGTTCGGCCGTTCCGGTGAGCAGGTCGGTCACACGGGTCGCGAGGTCCCCGCGTGCGGGGGCGAGCCTGCGCTCCGCCCGCCGCGCGACGGCCCCGCTCACGAGGGGAACGCCGATCCCGGCCGCCAGCAGGCCGATGGCGAGGGCGGCCCCGGCCTCGGGCAGCAGCCACGCGGTGAAGCCGACGGAGAGGGCGCTGACGACGAGCGCCGCGCCGGCGGGCAGAAGCCACCGCAGCCAGTAGTCCTGCAGCGCGTCCACGTCGGCGACCAGCCGGGAGAGCAGGTCTCCGCGGCGCGTCGTCCGCAGGCCCCCGGGCGCGAGCCGCTCCAGACGGCGGTAGACCGCGACCCGGGTGTCGGCCAGCATCCGCAGCACGGCGTCGTGCGACACGAGCCGCTCGGCGTACCGGAAGACGGCCCGCCCGATCCCGAACGCGCGCGTGGCCGTCACCGCGACCATCAGATACAGCACCGGTGGCTGCTGCGACGCCCGAGAGATCAGCCACCCGGAGGTGGCCATGAGCCCGACGGCGCTGCCGAGCGCCAGACTGCCCAGCAGCAGGGCGAGCACGAGCCGCCCGCGCCGGGCACCGGCGAGGGCACGTACACGGGCCAGCGCCCGGGCGGTTCCCCCTTCTGCTGCGGCCCTTCCCGAAGACTCGGCACCTCCGGCGCGAACATCCACCACTGCGGCCACGCGGGAGCCGTCGCTCTCGGAGGACAGACGCCGGGAGGGGGAGACCAGGCGTGCGCCGGAAGCCTCCTCCGCGGAACGGATCCCGTCCTCGCCTCCCGCCGCGTCCAGCCGCACGACCCGATCGGCGACCGCGAGCAGCGCGGGCCTGTGGACGACAAGCAGCACCGTCCGCCCGACCGCCAACCGCCGTACCGCATCGACCACTTCGGCCTCCGTCGCCCCGTCCAGCGAAGCGGTCGGCTCGTCAAGGAGCAGGACCGGCCGGTCGGCCAGGAAGACACGGGCCAGCGCGAGCCGCTGCCGCTGTCCCGCCGACAGCCCGGCCCCGTCCTCGCCGAGCACGGTCTCCACGCCGTCCGGCAGCGCGGCCACGAAGTCGTACGCCCCCGCATCGCGCAGGGCGCGCAGCACCGCCTCGTCGTCGGCGCCGGGCCGCGCCAGCCGTACGTTCTCGGCGATCGATGCGGCGTACAAGTGCGGACGCTGCGGCACCCACGCGATCCGCTCGTGCCAGGCTTCACGCGACACCGTGGCGAGGTCCGTGCCGCCGACGCGTACCCGCCCCTCAGTCGGTTCCACAAAGCCCAACAGCACGTTCAGCAGCGTCGACTTGCCCACGCCGCTCGGCCCGACGAGCGCCACGGTCTCGCCCGGTGCAACCGTGAACGAAGCGCCGGCGACCGCCGCCGACGATCGTCCCGGGTAGCGGACCGTCACCTGCTCGAAGCTGATGGGCCCATCGGGAACGGGGCCCGTCCCGGTGGCCGGAACCGGCGTCTCGAGTACGTCGAAGATCTCCTCGGCGGCGGCCAGCCCTTCCGCGGCCGCGTGGTACTGCGCGCCCACCTGACGTACCGGGAGATATGCCTCGGGGGCGAGCACCAGGATCACCAGGCCGATGTACAGATCCATCTCGCCGTGGACGAGCCGCATGCCGATGGTCACCGCCACCAGCGCGACGGAGATCGTCGCGAGCAGCTCCAGGGCGAAGGACGACAGGAAGGCGATACGCAGCGTCCGCATCGTCGCCCGCCGGTACTCGTCCGTGATGCGCCGGATCGACTCGGCCTGCGCCTTGGCCCGTCCGAACACCTTCAGCGTGGGCAGCCCGGCGACCACATCGAGGAAGTGCCCCGACAGCCGGGACAGCAGCCGCCACTGGCGGTCCATCCGGGACTGCGTGGCCCAGCCGATGAGCACCATGAAGACCGGGATCAGCGGCAGCGTGAAGACGATGATCGCCGCCGACACCCAGTCCTCGGTCACGATGCGCGCGAGCACCGCGACCGGCACCACCACGGCGAGCCCCAACTGCGGCAGGTAGCGCGAGAAGTAGTCGTCGAGCGCGTCCACACCCCGCGTGGCGAGCGCGACCAAGGAGCCCGTGCGCTGCCCGCTGAGCCAACCGGGACCCAGCGCGGCCGCGCGCTCCAGCAACCGCCCCCGCAGCTCCGACTTGACCGCCGCACTCGCCCGGTACGCGGCCAGTTCGGTGAGCCAGCCGACGATCCCGCGCCCCACCGCCACCGCCCCCAGCAACAGCAGCGGCGTCCGCAGATCGGTGGCGCCCAGGCCGTGCTGGAAGGCCCCGACCACCACCTCGGCGATGAGCATCGCCTGGGCGACGACCAGCCCGGCGCCGACGACTCCTAGGAGCACGACGGCGACGAGGAAGAGGCGAGTGGCCCGGGCGTACCGGAGCAGGCGCGGGTCGATCGGTTTCACGTGAAACACACCCTCCTGACGAAAAGCCGGGCGATCAGTGCGCGTCCGCGATGTGCTGCGTACCGATCCGCTTCCGGAACACCCAGTAGGTCCAGCCCTGGTAGAGCATCACCAACGGCGTGGCGATCGCCGCGCACCAGGTCATGATCTTCAGCGTGTACGGGCTCGACGAGGCGTTGGTGACAGTGAGGCTCCAGTCCCCGTTGAGCGAGGACGGCATGACGTTGGGGAACAGCGACAGGAAGAGCATCGCGACGGCCGCGGCGATCGTGATGCCCGAGAGCGCGAACGACCATCCCTCGCGTCCCGCCTTCACCGCGCCGAGGGCCCCGAGCAGCGCGACCACAGCCACCACCATCGCGACCAGGCTCTTGGCGTCGCCGGTCTCGATCTGGGTCCAGAGCAGGAAGACCACCGCCAGTGCGGCCGTCACCAGACCGAGCCGCTTCGCCAGCGTCCGTGCCCGAGCCCGGATGTCCCCGACCGTCTTGAGCGCCGTGAACACCGCACCGTGGAAGGTGAACAGCGTCAGGGTCACGAGCCCGCCCAGGAGTGCATACGGGTTGAAGAGATCCCAGAGGCTGCCGACGTACTCCAGGTCCGCATCGATCTTCAGGCCGCGCACGATGTTGCCGAAGATCACGCCCCAGAGCACCGCCAGGACGAGAGAGGTCCAGAAGATCGCGTTCTCCCAGTTGCGCTGCCACTGCTCCTCGTCCCGCTTGTGCCGGTACTCGAAGGCGACCCCGCGCACGATCAGGCAGACCAGGATGACGAGCACCGGCAGATAGAAGCCGGAGAGGAGCGTCGCGTACCACTCGGGGAAGGCGGCGAAGGTCGCGCCGACCGCCGAGATCAGCCACACCTCGTTGCCGTCCCACACGGGCCCGATGGTGTTGATCAGCACCCGCCTCTCGGCCCTGTCCCGGGCCAGCAGCTTCGTCAGAATCCCCACCCCGAAGTCGAAGCCCTCGAGGAAGAAGTAGCCGATCCAAAGAACGGCGATCAGTACGAACCAGACGTCGTGGAGTTGCATGCCTTCAGCGCTCCCTCGGCCTCAGTAGGAGAAGGCCATCGGCTTGTCGGCGTCACGGCTGTCGCCGCCGATCCTGGTGGGCGGGTTGAGGTCGGCCTCCGTGAGCTCGGGCGGGCCGGCCTTGACGTACTTGGCGAGCAGCTTGACCTCGACGACGGCGAGCACCGCGTAGAGCAGCGTGAAGACGATCATTGAGGTGATGATCTCGCCCTGCGATACGCCGGGGGAGACGGCGTCCCGGGTCTGGAACAGGCCGTACACGACCCACGGCTGGCGGCCCATCTCGGTGAAGATCCAGCCCCAGGAGTTGGCGATCAGCGGGAACGCGAGCGTCCAGATCGCGATGCGCCAGTACCAGGTGGTGAGCTTCGGGCCGAACGGCTTCCTGAACGGCACGAGATGCGGCACCTCGTCGTCGCCCACCCGCAGATGCTGAGGCAGCATGAACTTCTTCCGGGTCAGCCAGAGCCCGACCAGCCCGATGGCGAAGGACGCCATGCCGAAGCCGATCATCCAGCGGAAGCCCCAGTACGCGACGGGGATGTTGGGTCGGTAGTCGCCGGGCCCGTACTTCTCCTGCTCGGCCTTGTTGACGTCGTTGATGCCCGGAACGAACGAGGAGAAGTTGCTCTCGGCGAGGAACGACAGCAGTCCGGGAATCTCGATGGCGACCGAGTTGTGGCCCTTGTCCACGTCCCCGTACGCAAACACGGAGAAGGGCGCAGGACCCTCGCCGTCCCACAGCGCCTCCGCCGCGGCCATCTTCATCGGCTGCTGCTTGAACATGACCTTGCCGAGGGAGTCACCGCTGACGGCCGTGAGAAGCCCGCCGATGATGACGGTGACCAGGCCCAGGCGGAGCGAGGTCTTCATCACCGGGATGTGCTTCTTGCGCAGCAGATGGAAGGCCGCGATGCCGACCATGAAGGCGCCGCCCGTGAGGAAGGCCGCCGATAGCGAGTGGAACACCTGGGTGAGGGCGGTGTCCTGGGTCAGCACCGCCCAGAAGTCGGTGAGCTCGGCCCGCCCGCTCTCCTTGTTGATCCGGTATCCGACCGGGTGCTGCATCCAGGAATTGGCCGCGAGGATGAAGTACGCCGACAGGATCGTGCCGATCGAGACCATCCAGATGCAGGCGAGATGGATCTTCTTCGGCAGCTTGTCCCAGCCGAAGATCCACAGCCCGATGAACGTGGACTCGAAGAAGAACGCGATGAGGGCCTCGAAGGCGAGTGGGGCACCGAAGACGTCACCGACGAAGCGCGAGTAGTCGGACCAGTTCATCCCGAACTGGAACTCCTGCACGATGCCGGTCACGACGCCCATGGCGATGTTGATCAGGAAGAGCTTGCCCCAGAACTTCGTCGCCCTGAGGTACTTCTCCTCCTCCGTCCGCACCCAGGCGGTCTGCAGACCGGCCGTGAGCGCCGCCAGTGAGATCGTCAGCGGGACGAAGAGAAAGTGGTAGACGGTGGTGATGCCGAACTGCCATCGCGCCAGGGTCTCCGGCGCCAGAGCGAGATCCACCTCGACTTCTCCTTACGTGCCGTGGTGAGAGCGGCAGTTTGACCCTTTGGCCACTCCCATACCGGGAGCAACCAGACGGGCTTGTGAACGCGTTCACATTCACAAGCATTATGGCTTACTGTCACACGACATACGCAAGGGGGTGCCCTTACTGCGGGGAACGGCCTGCGAGCTGGGCAAATAGGCCTGGAGCCCCTTCCGTGGCGGACGCGGAAGGGGCTCCAGGACGATGAGGCGGCCGTCACACCGGTCGGCGCGCGGATGCAGGCACGCGGCCCGGGCACAACAAACCCGGCGGCAGAAGCCGCCACCGACCAGCACAACCAGGCAGCAGAAACGGGCCAGCGCCCCAGAGCCCCGTGCGCTGGCTGCCGCCAAGCGGCCTGCCACACCGATCGGTTGCGCTTTCGGCCGGACAGGCGCCCCGGCGCCGAATCGGGACTGCCGGACAAGCACCAGGCCGGTACTGGACCCTGCCCGCCGACGGCTCGCCCGCAGCCCAGCCAGGCGCCCGACGAGCCGAAGGGGGCGGACGAGCAGGAGCGGGGGCGCCCGACCGACAGGAGGCGGGCGCCGGACGCCGCTCAGGCGTCCTTGCGGAACGCCTCCGCCGAGTGCACGAAGATGTCGTTCGCCTCGGCCTCGCCGATCGTGACCCGCACGCCTTCGCCCGGGAACGGCCGCACGACCACGCCGGCCTGCTCGCACACCGCCGCGAAGTCGGCCGTATGCTCCCCGAGCCGCAGCCACACGAAGTTCGCCTGCGTCTCGGGCACCACCCAGCCCTGCGCTCGCAGCGCCTCGACCACTCGGTTGCGCTCGCAAACGAGGGAGCCCACCCGGCCAAGCAGCTCGTCCTCGGCGCGCAGGCTCGCGACGGCCGCCTCCTGCGCGATCTGGCTCACACCGAAGGGGACAGCCGTCTTGCGCAGCGCGGCCGCCACGGGCTCGTGCGCGATGGCGAAACCAACCCGCAGCCCGGCCAGCCCGTACGCCTTGGAGAACGTGCGCAGCACGCAGACGTTCGGCCGCTGACGGTAGATCTCGACACCGTCCGGCACCTCGCGATCACGGATGAACTCGCGATACGCCTCGTCCAGGACCACCAGCACATCGCTCGGCACCCGGTCGAGGAAACGCTCCAGCTCGGCCCGGCGCACCACCGTCCCGGTCGGGTTGTTCGGATTGCAGATGAAGATCAGCCGCGTTCGCTCGGTGATCGCGTCCGCCATCGCGTCGAGGTCGTGCACCTCGCCCTCGGTGAGCGGCACCTGCACCGACGTCGCACCGCTGATCTGCGTGATGATCGGGTACGCCTCGAAGGACCGCCAGGCGTAGATCACCTCGTCGCCCGGGCCCGAGGTCGCCTGCAGCAGCTGCTGCGCGACACCGACCGATCCGGTACCGGTGGCCAGATGCGACACGGGCACGCCGAAACGTTCGGCCAGCTCGTCCATCAGGCCGCTGCACGCCATGTCCGGGTACCGGTTGAGCTCACCGGCCGCGGCGATCGCCGTCTCCATCACGCCAGGCAGCGGCGGATACGGGTTCTCGTTGGAGGACAGCTTGTACGCCACGGGCCCGCCGGCCGCGGCGGGCTTGCCCGGCTTGTAGGTCGGGATACCCTCCAGCTCGGCGCGCAGCCTCGGGCTCGTCTCGCTCACCGCAGTCCTCCTCGTCACACCCGGCGTTCGAATACTCCTCACCTTATGAGGATTCGGCGCCCCTGCGAATGGTGGGTCACAGTCCACACCGGCACGTCCTCCGTGCACCACTGCATCCCCGGTCATCGGCGTGACGACAGGGCACCATCGGGCTCGCGAGAACACCGGGGGCGCTCGCCTCACAGCGCACGCCGGGTGCTCGCGCCGTGGCGCGCATCCCCCATCAAGGTGAGTTGAGACCGCATCGCAACATCTAGCGTTTAGCAGGTCTAACGGCGTCGACGCGCGACGTACTGCTGTCGAATCGTTCAGCCTCCTTCCGTTCAAAGGCCATTGTCCCGCTTCCGCCGTGCAGAAACGTGCCTGTTGGAGGGCGCATATGCTCCCGCGCTACCCCACTCAATGAGCCCTACTATCGGCTCGCCATGACAGCAGCAGGGAAGCACCAGGTGAGCCGCGCGGAGACCCCCCGTCGAGGCAGCCGGACGAGCAGAGCAGGCATCAGGGATGTCGCCGCCGCCGCCGGTGTCTCCATCACGACCGTCTCCGATGCGCTGAACGGCAAGGGCCGGCTACCGGACGCCACACGGCGCCA